>CAYPGI010000066.1:0-5465 GCA_964410275.1 uncultured Muribaculaceae bacterium
TTATTAACTAAGCAAACAATCATGAGTGAAAAAATTAATTCTGATTTAAATAATAAAAAAATCATGATAGCTTCTCGTTGTGGAACATCTTGTATTGATTTGATTTTTGATGATAGTTCGGCTAGTCGTTTAGAAATAGATCGAAAGAATAATGTTTTTTCTTATGGTGATTATAAAACGGAATTAATTTTAGGAAGTCAATTTGGAAATGTTAGAGTTTCTACTAATTCTGTATTAGGAGTTGCAGCAGGTAGAAATAATTCAATCGTAACGATAACTATTCCAATCATTCATTCGTTATTTGAACAACAAGAATTTGGAATCAATGTTGTTTACCAATATGATAATCGCGATACATCGATTACTGATTTATCTTTTGAAGATATTTTAGATGTTGATCGTAAAATCCATTTGATAGGATCTTCTAGTGCTCTTTCTTTTTCTGGAATAGAATATGAAGAATTAGGGTTTTATGTCGTGTATGATAATGGTACAGTTATCGAAAATGACCCTAACGTTGTAATTGATGGTGAAGTTGGAGATGAAATAGGCAAAACTTATGAGTTAACTTATACTATAACAGATACTAATGGTATTATTATGGATCAAGTTACAAGAAGAGTTACAGTTATTTCATCTATATCAGAGTATAGTTATACTGGAGATGCTCAAACCTTTAATGTCTTTGTTGATGGTATATATACTGTAGAGTTATGGGGAGCTCAAGGGGGAAGTACTTCTTCAATTGATCAAGGTGGATATGGTGGTTATACTGTTGCGGATTTAGAACTTACTAAAGGTCAAATATTAAATCTTTATGTAGGTGGAGCAGGCAGTTGGGTTGATAATACAATAACACCTGGAGGATTTAATGGAGGAGGATCTGGTGGTTCTGGTAGTGATAGAGCAGGTGGTTCTGGTGGCGGGGCTACTGATATACGTATAAATGGAACTGCATTAAATAATCGCGTCATTGTTGCTGGTGGTGGCGGTGGAGCTGGTACAGATGAAGATAGTTTAAATCCTGCAACTGGAGGAGCGGGTGGAGGCTTAAGCGGTTTAGCTAGTCCTTATTCTACTACTTCATATAATGGTATGGGAGGAACTCAAATAGCAGGTGGAGCTAGAGCGTCATATTCTACTAGTCTTTCCTTATCTCCTACAGCTGGCCAATTGGGAATAGGCGGTAATGGTGGAGTTTATTCTAACACCTTTGGTGGTGGAGGCGGAGGCGGAGGCTACTATGGTGGCGGAGGTGGAGTCCGTTATGGTGCTGGTGGTGGAGGATCAGGCTACTGTGGTCCGATTACTCCTTGTACTACTTATGATGGAACTTCTCCTAATGGCAAAGAGGGAAACGGTAGTATTCGTATTACATTAAAAAGCGTAAATTATAATTAGTACCATAATACTAGATATAACTGCATGTAATACCCTAGCACATAAAAAAGGAAAATATTTTACTTTAATTTCACTTAATATACTGATTATTTGCATATGAATCGATAAACCACCAAATGAAATCATAAAGGTTGCTAAAACACATTTTATTTCGATAGATAAGTCAGTGATACTTAAATATTTTAATCCTTGAGTTATTTCGAAAAAACCACTGTAATAATTATTTATTCCAAGAATGGTAGAAAGAATAGCGAAAGTTGTTACTACTCCTAAAATTAATAATAATACATCAATACTTTTAATCAAAGAATTAGTAATTATTTGAATAGCGTTTTTATCATTACTAATTCTTTTATTATGCATGTTTATTATAGCTTTTTTAATACTAATACTACTATCCTTTTCTTTTGTTGGATGATAATTTCTAAATATTAATCCAATAATAATATTTCCTAAATAATGGCATATTAAAATTAAAAACCCAAGATCACTACTACCTAATAATAAGGAAACTGTTCCTAAAATAAAAAGAGGATTAGAAAAATGACAAAAAGTTAATACCTTTGAAGCATCATTATTATCGATTAAACCATCTTCATATAATTCTTTAATGTACTTGGCACTACTTGGAAAACCTGATATAATACTCATTATGAAGATAAAGGCACATACACCTTTAGCTTTAAAAAAATAATTCATAATTGGCTTAAATAGTTCTCCAATAAATTCAACAAACCCATAATTGATTAAAATGTCGGCTAGAACAAACATCGGGAAAAGAGAAGGAAATAAATTGTTTTTCCATATATCAATTGAAAATAAAACCGAGTTTAAAACTTCTTTAGAATGAATTAGTATTTCAATACTAAAAAAGATTAAAAAGGCCATAATGATAATACTTATACTAATTTTTTTCATACATTCACCATATCTTTAAATGAAGGGAAAGGCTCTATGAAATTATATGATAAGATTAAAACAATTATAAGAGAATATTATATGTCTATAATAATTATCGTAATAAGTACGATAGTATTTTTAATACCATTTCCATATTACATAAATGCTCCAGGTGGATTAATAGATATGTCAAAGCGAATTAAAATGGATAATATATATGAATCCAAAGGCAGTATCAATATGGCTTATGTAACTGAACTAAAAGCAACTATTCCAACTCTAATAGTTGCGTACTTCAAGAAAACTTGGGATGTAGTAAAAATTAACGATATAAAATATGATAATCAAACTATCGAAGAAATGAATTTTCGTAATCGTATGCTTTTGAAAGAAGCAGGTAATAATGCAATAATTGTAGCTTATAATAAATTAGGAAGAACCGCTAAAATAGTTAATCAAGATTTAATTATTACTTATGTTGATGAAAAGGCAAATACCGACTTAAAAATAGGGGATATTATCGTAGAAATTGAAGGATACGAAGTAAATAATTATAGTAGTTTAACAAGTATTGTTCAAAAGTATGAAGAAGGAGACACTATAAAGATAAAAGTTAAAAAAGACGATAAAGTTATAGATAAACAAGCCACTTTATATTTTGATTATGATCGAGTTGTTATAGGAATTGTTTTAACACCTGACTTAACATTAGAAACATTACCAAAGATTAATTTAAAATTTGAAAATTCAGAATCGGGACCATCTGGTGGTTTAATGACAGCGATTGCAATATATGATAGTTTAACTAAAACGGACTTAACAAAAGGAAGAAAAATTGTTGGAACTGGGACTATTGATATCGATGGCAATGTAGGAAATATTGGCGGAGTAGAATATAAGCTTATTGGTGCTGTAAAAGAAAAAGCAGATATCTTTCTAGTTCCAAGTGGCAGTAATTATGAAGATGCAATTAAATTAAAAAAGAAAAATAATTATGATATAACTATTGTAAGTATTAAAACATTTAATCAAGCAATAGAATATTTGGAAAATCAATTATAGACTGGATATTTAATAAGTAATATAAATATTAAACTTGATATATAAATATCGAGTTTTTTTTGATATAATTAAGATGGTGATTTTATGAATTTAGTAAGAGAAAATTGGACAAAAGAAGATGGAAAGAAATTTATAAATTATTTAGAAACTTTTCAAAATATAGAGAAGATGAAATGGGCCAAAGGAATTTTAAACACTGATATGCCTGTCCTAGCTCTTAAAACACCAATGATAAAAGATATTTTAAAAGAGATAAGTAAAGGTAATTACTTTTCATTTTTAGATTTAAATTTAAATAAATACTATGAGAATTCCGCTATTAATGGTTTTTTAATATCACAAATAAAAGATTTTAAAACAATGGTTAAATATTTAGATATATATATATCTGAGATAGACAATTGGGCTTTATGTGATTTATTGTCTTTTAATATAAAAGATAGAGAAAAAGAATTTTATGATCTTGCATTAAAATATGTTAAAAATGATAAACCTTTTATTAAAAGAGTTGGTTTGAACATATTATTTCGATTAATTGATAACGATGAATATATCGATAATATTTTTTCTATAATGAATAGTTTTTATGAAGAAGAACACTATTACGTCAATATGATGAATGCATGGCTATTTTGTGAATGCTTTATAAAAAGAAGAGAAAAGACAATTAACTTTTTACAAAATCATAAATTAAATAAATTTACTATTAATAAAGGAATAAGCAAATGTCGTGATAGTTATCGCGTCTCTAAAGAAGATAAAGAAATGTTAATTCTATATCGAATGAAATAAGTTTTAAAAGACAATTATAGACTTATTTCTTGTTTTTTGATAAAATAGTTATAGGGTGGTTAAGTGAAAAGAAATGAAGTAGATTTAACAAAAGTTACACCGATGATGAAACAATATATTGAAATTAAAGATGCCAACCCGGATGTTATCATCTTTTTTCGCTTAGGTGATTTTTATGAAATGTTTTTTGAAGATGCGACTAATGTTTCTAGAGAACTAGAATTAACGCTAACTGGTAAAAGTGCAGGCTTAGAAGAAAGAATACCAATGTGTGGTGTTCCGCATCATGCCGCTAATGTATATATTGAAAAATTAGTCAATAAAGGTTATAAAGTAGGAATTTGTGAACAATTAGAAGATCCAAAAAATGTTAAAGGAATAGTAAAAAGAGATCTAGTACAAATAGTTAGTATTGGGACTGTTATTAATAATGAATCATTAGTCGAAAATGACTTTAATTATATTGGTAGTGTTATGGACTTTAACCATGCTTATGGATTAACATATACTGATATTTCAACTGGTATTATCTATACAACATTAATTGAACATAATGTCTCTTCATTAGTAAGTGAAATTGTAAGTACAGGTATAAAAGAAATAATAATGACTGATAAAGTAGATAAAAATGTTTATTCTATTTTAAAAAATCAATTTAAAGTTATGGTTTCAATAACTGATTTAACTCAAAATAATAAAGAATATGAATATATTTATAATGATATAGGGGATATTAGGTATATTGAAAGCATTAAACATTTGCTTACCTATATTACTAATACTCAAAAAAGAAGTCTCAGTCATTTACAAAAAGCTATTATTAAAGAAAATAAAGATTATTTAAAAATGGATATTCATACTAAAAGAAATCTTGAGTTAACTGCAACAATTAGAACTCATGATCGTAATTATTCTTTAATTTGGTTATTAGATAAAACTAAAACCGCAATGGGTTCAAGAATGCTTAAGAATTTTATTGAAAATCCATTAATTGATTATAATGAAATAAATAAAAGATATAATATGGTTGAAATACTTTTAAAAGAATTTATTTTAAAAGAAGAATTACAAAACTTTCTTTTTGAAGTATATGATTTAGAAAGATTAAGTGGAAGAATTGCTTTTGGTAATGCTAATGCTAGAGATTTATTGCAATTAAAAAAATCTTTAAGTGTATTACCTAATATTCAAAATATATTAAAACAAATTAACTTTTATCATAATATTGAAACGATAGATGAGTTACATCAATTATTAGAAGATAGTATACATGAAAATCCTCCTATTAGTATTAAAGAAGGATATTTAAT
>CAYPGI010000067.1:0-5084 GCA_964410275.1 uncultured Muribaculaceae bacterium
CTCCCAATATTTTTGCCATTTCTTTTCTATTTCACTAAAATTATACATTTTTTTTCACTTCTTTCTTTTTATAATGTCTACCAATAATATGATAAACAATAAGGATTAAAGGTATCATCACTAAAAAACCAATTAATAATTGTAAAATCATATTATCAACTAATAAAGCCATATATATTGTAAAAGAAATAATAAATGAATTACTTATAGCGATAGTATTCGCTAAACTCTTAACATCTATTTTCTTCATATCTAATTTATGTCTACCTTTAAGTAGAGTAATCTCTTTAGCATTAACAAATTTTTTTAATTTTTCAGGTCTCATAATCACAGTAAATAAATAAGCCAAATAAATAACGATAAAAACCAAAATGACAAATAATAAATTTTCCATAAATCCTCCTAAAATAAAAAATTATTAGATTTAAGGACGAGAAACTCGCGGTACCACCTTAATTCATAATAATTTATGCACTTAATATTTTAACGCATCACTGCGGTATATACTTTCGTATATACAACTCCAAAGTGAGTTCACAATCATTTAATATTAGTTTTCACCAACCACTAACTCTCTATAAATAAATTGATTATTACTAGTCTTTTTCCAAGTCATTTAAATTAAACCCATTATACTATATGTCTTCCATATATTCAAGTAATTTTAAGAATAATTTAATAAATTTCCTTTCAAGACCTTTAGCTGCTAAACGTCTTACTGCAATTCTTTTCTTACGATAAGGTAATTCTCCAAATAAAATAGCATCTATTTTCTCTTTCATTAAAGTTTCTATTTGTAAATCACTAATAATTCCTTCAATATCATCTTTAATAAAACGAATAGCATCTATTTCAATATCTTTACCTTTACAGTTTAAAGTCAATTGCCCAATAGTTGGAACTTCTTTTAATTCAACTACAAAATCAGTTCCATCAACATATGATTCATATTCTATTTGGTCATTGTTAAAATATGCGATTACATCTTCAGCTGACTTAGTATTTCTAAATCTTATTTTATAATTTCTATTATCAGGCGCAATTCCACTCTTACCTTCTAAGGCTCTAATAATAACGGTATAGTTATTAGGTAAGTAGTTATATTCAATAGATGAAATTAAATAGTAACCTTTTTTATGTAAATCACTAATTCCATCATCTTCATAAAGACGATATAAATTACTCTTACCAGGGAAAATATGGATTTCCATATTTTTAGGTGGTGTTGTATCATTAAGATTTTCGTTTTCACCTAAAGGGATAATCGATCCCGTTTTAGCAAAAACTGGATAGTCTTGATCTTTAAAGAATGATACATAATTCTTATCTCCAACAAATTTTTTACCTGTTACAAAGTCATACCATACACCATCAGGCATATAGAATTTATGAATTACTCTATCCATGACAAAGTCTTTTGATTTTACAATAGGAGCCACAAATAATTGACTACCTAAATAATATTCATTTTTATATAATACATCATCATACATTGCCGGATATTTATAATATATAGGTTGAATTAAAGGTATTCCTTCTTTATGATAACGATATGCTTCAGTATATAAGTAAGGAATCAAGCGATGTCTTAAAATCATATAATCTTGAGTAATAGTATATGTTTTAATATTCCATCTCCAAGGTTCTCTCTTATAGTACTTACCATTATCAGCACCAAACTTCAAGATAGGACTAAATGTTCCTAATTGAACATATCTAATATATAACTCATTATCTTCAATACCTTTAAAGTAACCTCCAATATCATGACTCCACCAACTAACCCCATTATTAGCGGCATTAGAGTTATGTACCGGAATTAATTTTAAAGCATTCCATCCAACAATTGTTTTACCTGAATATAATACTGGATAACGATGAGGCGCCACTAAAGCATTATATCCTAATACCATTGGACGTCGCTTATAGTTACGCATCATATCATAAAAGTGGTAATGTTTTAATAACCATAAATCATCTAACTTATTACTTTCAAAGTAATCAATCCAAAAGAAATCAACATCTAAATTATCTAATGGATGAATAAATAACTTTAAATATGTATCGACAAAACGAGGATTTAAAATATTAAACGGAATAACCCCATTCTGATCTGTTTCCAAATAAGCTCGTGCTTTTTCATAGTATTCATCGATAGCTCGCAATCCTTCAGTAGGATTTATGTTTAGTCCAACTCTAATTCCCTTAGAATGAATATACGCAATCATTTCATAAGGAGCTTTAAAGAAATCTTTATTCCAAGTAAATCCCGTTTTTAAGTGAACATCTTTTTCGTAAGTTCTAACATGCCAATCCTTATCGAGTAGTAATACTGAAATCGGAATATTTTTGCGATCAAAATTAGTTATTAATTCTTTTAAATCATTATCATTATAAGGATTATTACGACTCCACCAATTACCTAGAGCATATCTTGGTAGTAATGGCGGATAACCAGTAATATTAAAATAATCTTTTAAACATAATTCAAAGTCTTTTAAATATACAAATAGATATATATCTATTACTTTATGCTCCCTATCAACAACAGTTCCTGTAGGCTGCATTATTTTACTTTTACTATCATCAATACTAGCAAATCCATCAATTGAATATAATCCCTTCTTAAACATAACTTTACCTTTTTTATTTGATAGTAAAGTTGAAGGGGCTCCATAATTTCTTACTTCTGGATGATTGTAATACCAATAGCGATCTGAGTTTAAAACATCTACTTTTAAGTAAGCAGTAGGATTTAATCTACCTCCATAAAATTTCTTTTCTTTAGCATAATGCAAAGTAAAGTATTTAGTAGATAATTCGATATACTTTTCATCTTCTTTTAAAGTGAATTTTGGCACACTAAAATTACGATACCAAATTAATTCAGTAGGTCGGTCCTCAAACACTCCATTTTCACTATATTCAAGTCTAATTAATCGTTCTGTTAAAACAGTAATACGATACTTTTTACCCTTGATAATAGCTTTAGGATTAGGCCCTGCTTTTTCATAATCAAATACAAATTGGCTACCTAAATTATACACAAAGATCAACCCCTTTTAGATCTATAGTTCTTCTATTTTCATAAAATTAGTATGTTTTACACCTTTAAACGGATAACCACCAGTAATGATTATTCGGTCATTTTCTTCTGTTTCAATTAATTCTTTAGTTATATCTCTGGCTTTATCAATTATCTTATCAAAAGTCTTTAATTCATCTATAACAATTGGTGTTACCCCAAAACATAACGCAAGTGACTTTACTGTAGAAATATTAGGACTAGCTGCGATAATTGGACAACTCGGTCTAAAGCGACTTATTTTACGTGCTGTATAACCACTAACAGTAGGTGTAATAATTGCTTTACACTTTAATCTGTTTGCACTCTCCGCAACATTATAAGCAAGTATTCCTGTTATATCTTGTTTTTCAGTTCTAACTGCTCTATCTAATAAATCCATATAGTCGATATCTAATTCAGCTGAAGCAATAATCTTTTCCATCGTTGATAAAGCTTCAATTGGATATTTACCAATAGTTGTTTCACCACTTAACATTACAGCATCAGCACCATCTAATACTGCATTAGCAACATCACTGACTTCTGCCCTAGTAGGTCTGATTTGACATTCCATTGAAGACATAAGTTCAGTTGCTACAATACTAATCTTTCCTGCCATCAAACATTTATTAATAATCATTTTTTGAATACCTGGAATTCTTTCCATTGGTATTTCAACACCCAGGTCTCCTCTTGCTATCATAACGCCATCACATACAGAAAGAATACCATCTATTTCATCTACTGCTGTTTCGTTTTCTATTTTAGCAATTATACTCATATGATCATCTTCTAGTTCAATAAGTAGATCATTTACTTCTAAAATATTTTCTGCTGTTTCAACAAAAGATAAAGCTAAAAAATCCCCTCCCATTTTATGAGCAAATTTTATATCTTCAATATCTTTTTTATTTAAAAAAGCTCTATTTAAGTGAATATTTGGAACATTTAAACTACGATTATCTCTTATTGTTCCACCCGATAATACTTCGCATAAAAGGTAATCTCTACCTTTATCTAAAACTTTTAATTCAATTAATCCACTATCTAGTTTTATTATTGTATCATATTTTACATCATTTATTAAATTAGGATAACTAACACTAAATTTAGTGCTGTCACCTACTATTTCATCCATATAAATCCTTATTTTAGCACCTTCATTGAGACAAGCTTCTCCGCCGCAAAATCTTCCCACTCTAACATCAGGTCCTTTTGTGTCAAACATAATAGCGACATTAGTTTTTAATTCTACATTTAATTCATTAATCTTTTCAACTATATCAATGCATTGACTATAACTAGCATGACTTAAGTTAATACGTACTACATCCATCCCCTTTTGCATTAATTTTCTAAGATTTTCCTTACTATTACTAGAAGGCCCTATAGTTGCGATTATTTTAGTCTTATTCATATTATCACCATAATAATTATACCACACATAAATGATTTTTGAAGACCATTTGCTAAAAAAAAGTAAAAAGTCAAATTTAAATAAAAAATGCACTTTCTTTTGAAAATACATTTTTTGTGAAAAGTTATATCATTGATATGTCTATTTATTATTTTTCTTTATTAACATTTTAGTTTTTTCATCTAATTTAGTTATTATATAACTATATACTTCTTCACCGATAGTATCTACTTTTTTTATAGTAGTTCCTTCCATACATTCAATTGTTTTAAAGTTATATTTATTAGCTATTTCAACATAAGATAATTCAGCATTTTTTAAATGATATTCACTTGCTTCATGTTGGTCAGCACCTTCTTTCCGATCTTTCTTAAGAATACATGCTCCTTCATAAGGCATATGCAAGAATACTGCGATATCTGGTTTAGGTAACTCCATTAAATCAAATTCTAATCTTTCAATCCACTTATACATTTTGCTTCTTTCAGTTCTATTATGAATTTTACCACCTTGATGAGCCATATTAGAAAATACATAGCGATCTAAAATAATATTCTTTCCGCTATTTAATAGTTCATTAATAATAGGAATATTATATTT
>CAYPGI010000068.1:0-5069 GCA_964410275.1 uncultured Muribaculaceae bacterium
CATAATTTACTAATTCTTCAGTCTTATCTTGAATTTCTTTAGCTTTTTTCTTAGCAATTTTTAATATCTTTTCTTTATCTAAATCCGCTAATTCATTCTTGATTTCATATACTTTTAATTCAATAGTAGCTTTTACTTCTTCAATATCAACATCTTGAATTTTATTAAGCATCTCATCTAATTTAGCTTTTAGTTCTTTTCTTGTTTCTTTTCCTGTTTTTGGAGCAAATAACAAACCTAGTCCAGCACCAATTCCAGCACCTAATAATAGTTTACCAAAACCACTTTTCTTTTTACTCATCATTATCTTCCTCCTCTTTCTTTTTTTTCTTTCCAAATAAACTAGTTATTCCTGAAACAATAGCATTAACAATCTTGTCACTAAACGCTGATAAAGTATCAGCAGTAGCATCCACTATGTTAAATACACCATCTAACTTATTTACTTTGCGATTAACATCATCAACTACTTTATCAACTTTACCTAATGTTTTAATTAATTTGATTCCAAGTATAATTAATACTATTATCAGTATAATTAATAAAATATATATTATGACTGGAAATAAAGCTTCACAACATTCCATTATTCATCCTCTCCTTTGTCATACATTGAATCAATTAAATTGAATAAATCACTTTCTTTTAAATCGATATTTTCCTCAGGTTCTTCCATTACTTCTTCAACTAGATTCATTTCATGTGATTGTGATTGTAATTCATTTAACAAATCCATTTCAATAGTATCTTCATCTACCTCATTATTTATATAATTTGCTTCTTGTTCTAATTCTTCAAACATATCTGTAATATTGTCCTTTTCTACAAATTCTTCCTTATTAACTATAACTGATGTTTTACTAAATAAAGTTGTCTCTAATTCATCTTCAAGAGTTCCAAATGCTTTTTTACGAACATCATCTACAGTTATATCTTCAAGATCATACATCAAAGAATGATTAGTTTTCTTTGGTGTTACATCTTCTCGACGATAATTTTTGTCTAAAATACCATATATAGGAGAAATAATAGGCGTAGCTTTGAAAGTTTTCTTTTCTTCTTTTACTTCCTTATTATTATATCCTTCCCTCTTAACAACAGGTTTATTCTTAAAACTTTGCGAAACAGTTAAAGTATCAAAATCCTTATCATCAAAAAATACAACAGAATTATATTTTTCTTCTTTTTTTAACACTCCTAAGTTATCAGGTAAAACCTCATCTTCTTCTACTCTTTCAACTTCCTTTTGTTTTTGTTCTTCTGGAGATGGGATTTCTACTTTAATAACTTCTTTTTTAATAGGTTTTTCTTCTTCTACTTCTTCAATAAATAGATTTTTAATTTTATCAAATAATTTCATTCATTCCACCTCACTCTTCTTTGTATTCTATAAAGTTGTCAGATTCAGTTTTAGGAGCAAAAATATCGTATTTTTCTTCTTTATTTATAAATATATCGTCATTAAGCATTATTTTAATAACATTACTATTGAATTTAATAGTAGATAATATATATGTTGCATCCAATACAACTTCATTGATATCCTCTTTATTAACTAACGCTTCTATTTTGGCATAGTTATATACGTATTCAATTAAATATTGCCCGTCCACTTCATTAATTTCAAGATATCCTTTTTTATTATTAATATCAATTAATCTAGAATAATAAGCATCCTTTTTTTCTTCATAACTGAATTCTTTTTTATAATAATAACTTATTACATCAACATATAAGTAATAATAATTACCATCAGAATATAGTTTTTCATTATATTCTCTAGTATCAATATAATTGACACCCCTTGGATTATAATACTTATACCCTTTACCAATACGATTATATAACTTATTGTCTTTTGATAAGATAACATTAATAATATTATCAATATTATCAGTCTTTATTCTCACAACAGTACAACCAGTTAAGAGGAATATTAATAAAGTAAGTACTATTATTTTTTTCATAAAACACCCTCTAATCTATTATATCAAATTTTTGAAAATAATAATAGATTTTCTATTTTTGATATGTCAAGTCATGTCTATTAATCTTTCATAACTTCTATCATATATATTATAGCACCTTTTTCAGCAAATTTAGTCTCATATTCTGTCGGAATATTATCATTTATATCATCTTTATATAAATCTAATGAAATATTACTTATTTTGTAACCATTATCAATAAATGACATTAATGAATATTCAAATAATTTACGATTATCTGTTTTCATAATAATATTTTTTTTATATTTAAAAATTTCATCGTACTTTTCTAAGAAAACAGGACTTGTTAAGCGTCTATTTTGATGTCTTTTCTTTGGCCATGGATCTGAAAAATTTAAATATAATATATCTATATTACGACTGAATATTTCGTTTATATTTAAAGCATCCATTCTTATTAATTTTATATTTTTTAAATCTAAGTTTTCTAGTTTTTCGACTGCGCGTACTATTACACTATCAAATTTTTCAATTCCAATAAAATTAATGTTAGGATATCTTTTGGCATTTTCAATTAAAAAATTACCTTTACCCATTCCAATTTCAATTCTAATAGGATTATCGTTAGTAAAATTAATTTCGAAATTCTTTATAACATAAGAGGAATTTTCAATAATTTCTTTTGCTCCTCTAACATTTTTAAGTCTCATACTATCACCTCCTATATTTTACCATATATAGCACCAAATATAAATAAAAGCATATAATTAATTAGAATAATAAAGGAGCGTGAACAATTTGAAAAAAGATCGTAATTGCGGCATCCCTCCCTATCCAATGTATCCAGGAATGCCTGCAATGCCTATACCAGTACCTATGCCTATGCCCAGCAATATTCCAATGCCTGGGATGACAACAGGAATCCCACCACAAGCTAATATGCCTCAAATGCCTGGAGGTATGGGTCAACCCATGCCAGGAACACAAATGCCAAACGTCAGTCAAGGTATGAACAATCTCGAACAACAATTATCTAGCATGAATAGTAAAATAAATAATCTTGAAAATCGTGTATCTAGATTAGAGTCATTAACTAACACTAATAGTGGAAGTACACCAAATTATAACGATTCTAACTATTATATGGTCTAAAAGAAATGGATAATCCATTTCTTTTTTTAAGTTTGATTAGAACGAGCATTTTTTATAGTTTCTTTTATCTCATCTACTATATTATCATACACTTCAAGTTTTTCTAAAACCTTTTTATTAGCCCTTTTCTTTAAAATTTCATATACTTTTTTATTACATCCAAAGGTTGTTGCATAAATTAAATATTGTTCCCATAAATCAGCATCATCATTTTTAATAAAACTTTCATAATCTTCTAAATATCTTTTAAATGCTGCCCACTTAGAATACTTATTATTACCTTTAACAGTCCTTTTTCTAAATGTTTTAAAGTATATCATTCCAATTATCGATGTAATTAACAATGTATAAAAGATAAACATATTAACATTAAAGAATAATGAGATTAACGCTATTAAGAAACCAACAAGTGAATAAAGCATCATTTTGATTTTTACAGTCCCAGTACTTTCAAATAATTTTTCTTTTTCAGATTCAATAATAGAAAATACATACCAATTATTATATTTTTGTAAGAACTTTTTATGTTCTACAGAAGCATTAATCTTAATATTAGATAAATTAACATCCTGTTCGCCACCAAAGATTAATTCAATTAATTTGCGATCAGATCCTTCAATTTCTTTGCTTTTTTTCAAAGATAAAATATAATCAGTATTATACTTTTTAACTTCTATAATTCCATTATTAATCATAAACATAATCGAAGAAGCCAAATCATCATACTCTATATCCATATTTAATAAATATCCTACCGTTTTTGGTGAGTAACCATCAGGAATTTTTTTATAATATTTACCTTTGAATTTACTTTCGTATTCACGATCATGCTTAAAATATACTCTTAGAAATGAAAATATTACCCCTAATAACCATAAAGCACCTAATGTTTCAAAACCTAATTTAAAGAATTGGTCTTTTAACTCAGAAATCCTAATCGCTTCTCTTTCTTCATCCTCTAATTTTGATTCTACTTCGATTATTTTATCCATAGCATTTCTATTAGTCAACTTAATAGAATCACTGATTACTTCTCTGTCAAAGACAAAACGCATTCTCAAACTTTTAGTTTTACCAATAATGATTCGAATCTCATCTTTATCAGTTAGGACAACATTACCTGATAAAGAACCATGAATCCATTTTTTTAATACCTCTAAATTATTTGGTATATGAATAACCATTTCAAGATTAGAATTTTTTGAATTATTATTACTTAATATATCAAAATTTACTTCGGCAACATCATTATGTAATACAGCTATATTTTTAATAATATATTCAAAATAATATCCTGTTTTTTTATTATACTTTGAATTATATATAACAACATTTATACCATCTTTAGTTTTATTAGTTGTATACTTATCCATACTCTTATGAGACTCAAAATCTTCAATTACATAATCTAGATCTCTACCTTCATGATAAATATAATTAAAACTAACGTTATCGTCCACTTCAAAAATTTGAACTTTTTTCAAAGCGACATTATCACTATTATAAATATCACTTTTAATATAAGAATCAAGACTATCATCAAACTTACCTTTAAAAGTATCATAACTATTTATTAAATACTTAAAATTACTATTATTACTTTCAACAATAACTAATTCTTTAACACTTAAATCACCATTGCTTAAGACTGTTGCATCCATGTAACGGTTTGTTATTTCACCACGCGCCAAAACACTACCCGGAAATAATAAAAACAAAAAAACTAACAATATTTTTTTCATATTCACCTCTAAAAAAGACTTACATGCGTAAGCCTAAAATTGAACTTTTGGAACTTCTTTTTCTGCTTCTGTTGCTTCAAAAAATTCTTCTGGTTTAAAATTGAACATAGAAGCAACAATATTTGATGGAAACATTTCCAACTTGTTTTTGTATTTTAAAACTGCATCATTGTAAAATTGTCTAGCATATGAAATTTTATCTTCTGTTTCTGATAAATTATTTTGA
>CAYPGI010000069.1:0-1476 GCA_964410275.1 uncultured Muribaculaceae bacterium
AATCATGGATATCAAAAGGTTTAAGTATATAATAATTAACCCCATATTCCGCTACTTCTCTAATGACTTCACTTGCATTATAACTAGTTGAAACAATAACCGCTTTTTTTATTTTACGCTTTTTCATTTCTTCAAGCACATAAATACCATCTTTATTTGGCATTATTAAATCTAATATAACAATATCATAATTGTTTACTTCCTTTTCAACTACTTCAATACCTTCTAAACCATCCTTAGCACTTAATACTAAATTAATATTTTCATGATCTTTAAAATATTCTTTTACCATTTCAATTAAATTAGTATTATCGTCAATCATTAAAACTCTGATTTTTTCCATATATTTCTCCTTCTATTTACAAACAATAATATTATATGCTATCTAACGACTATTTTCTAGAGTAAAATTTATCTAGTTTTGTCTAATTTTGTCGAAAAAATAAAAAAAATGTCGTTACTCAATGACGACATTTATTATCTTAGTTAATTTGTTTATATCCAAGGAAGCACCACCGACTAAAAAGCCATCTATTTCTTCAATTTTGTTTAATTCTTTAATGTTTTTTTCGTTGACACTACCTCCATATATAACTTTAATATTAGGATAGTTGTATAAACTTTCAACCGCTCCTTTTATATATTTTGTAGTTCCTATAATATCTTGATTGGTTGGTGTAAGATTACTACCAATCGCCCACACTGGTTCATAAGCAATAATAACATTATCAAACATATCTGCATCTAAATTTTGTAAGTCATTGATGATTTGTCTTTTAATAATTTGCTCAGTCTTACGCATAATTCTTTCTGATTGACTTTCACCAATACATAAAATAACTGTAAGTTTATTTTTTATAGCTTCAATAATTTTTTTGTTAATCAAACTATCATCTTCCTTAAAATGAATTCTTCTTTCACTATGTCCAATAATAGAATATTTAACTCCCATACTATAAGCTTGTTTAGGACTTAATTCACCAGTATAAGCCCCTTCACTAGCAACTGATGTGTTTTGTACTCCTAACGAATAATTATTTCCTAGAAAGTATGGTAAGTATATACTTGTAGGGCAAATCACAACATTTTCACTAGATACTTCCTTTTTCAACGATTCAATATATGATTTTATGTCATCATACATCATATTCATTTTTAAATTTCCAACAACTATTTTGTTTTTTCCCACAAATATTTCCTCCTAAACATTTTTTTTAATCTTGATAGAAAACTAGTTTTATTTTTTTCAATAGCAATTTTATAAACATTTAAAATGTTATTAGCAAAAACAGATGGAGAATATTTTCTAACACTTTCCCTAGCATTTTCACTCATTTTCGATAATTTATTTCTATCTTCAAAAAGTTCTTGAATATATTTAATATATTCTTTTTCATTTTTAAATAAATAACCATTATATCCGTTAACAACAGTGTCATAACTATCATCTTCAATACAGACAACTGGTTTAGAAGA
>CAYPGI010000069.1:1576-5057 GCA_964410275.1 uncultured Muribaculaceae bacterium
TTAGTTAAATATTCAACTATTTTTTTACTTAAATTATCAAAATATCCTTTAGTTATAAAATAAACACAATCTTCATATGTCGTATGATAAGTATGAACAATTGGAATATTTAACTGCTTAGCAATTATTCTAGCATAAGTACCTATTCCAAACTCTGTGTGTGAATGGATTACATCTAATTTCCATTTTTTTATTGCTCTGGTCGTTCTAATAGAATATGGATATACCAATTTTGTTCCCGGTATAGGGGTTGGTATTCCTGGGATTCTAATAATTTTTTCATTTTTATCATAAACATATTTTTGATTTTCTAGATTACTAGTTATAATGTATACCTCATGACCTTCTTTTTCTAAAGTTTTTCGTAGTGAATCAACACTAGTTACAACTCCACTCAAATAAGGATAATAAATATCAGTAAACATTCCTATACGCATATTCATTCTCCTTCTTTTTATTTATTATCAATAATATCAATGCCACTAAGAACTTTTCCTTCAAGCATTTCTAGTGATGCTCCACCACCTGTTGAGATGTGAGAGAAAGCATCTTTATAGCCAAAATTGATTGCTGCAGAGGCGGTGTCTCCGCCACCAATTATAGTAGTAGCATCTAATTTTTTTAAAATTTCTAGTATTTTTTTAGTTCCTTCAGCAAAGTTTTCCATTTCAAAAACGCCAACTGGTCCATTCCAAATAACAGTCTTACATTCATTTAAATATTGTTTAAATATCTCTATTGTTTTATTCCCAATATCTACTCCTATTTCATCACTTTCAATATCAGTAATAAAACATTCACGATATGGTGCTTTTTCACTTATTTCTTTAGTACATATAACATCAATTGGTAAAATAATTTTATCTGGATAATCATTTAAAATTTTCTTACAAAAATCAATACTACTTTCATCAAGTAATGATTTACCTATTTGTAAACCATTAGCTTTTAGGAAAGTATATGACATTCCTCCACCAATTAAAATATAGTCTGCTGTCTTAACTAAATTTTCAATTACTCCTATTTTATCGCTTACTTTAGATCCACCTAAAATAACTGCAAAAGGACGTTTTGGTTCTTTTATAGTGTCTTCTAGCATCTCTAATTCTTTTTCAATTAAAAAGCCAATTCCATTAGGTAATATTGAAGCAATTCCTACATTAGAAGCATGACTACGATGACTAGTACCAAAAGCATCATTAATATAAATGTCACCTAAATTAGCCCAATACTTAGCTAATTCTTTATCATTTTCGCTTTCTTTTTCTCCATCTAAGTCTTCATAACGGGTATTTTCCATTAAAAGAACATCACCATTACTCATATTTTGAATAGCCTCTTCTAATTCCTTACCTCTTGTATTTGCAATAAAGATGACTTCTTTATTAAGCAGTTCACCTAATCTAATACTTACTGGTTTCAAAGTATTTTTCGGCTTATCACTTTCATCTTTAATACGCCCTAAATGTGACATCAATATTACTTTAGCACCTTCATTTATTGCATAGTTAATAGTTTCTAAGCTTTCTATAATACGATTATCGTCTGTGATTACATTATCTTTAATTGGTACATTAAAATCAACTCTAATAATTACTCTCTTATCTTTTAATTTGAAATCTTTTATTGTCTTTTTCATTTATTCCTCCTAAAAATCAAATCTATTTTTATCTAATTGATGATTATGTTTAATTTCAGAATCATTTAAAGAACGATTATATATTCTAACTTCATATAAATAACCTTTCATACATGTAGTGCCAGTTCTAAAATCACGCCCAATCCAAGCATTATTAAAATTATATGAATAACTTCCAAACTCCGACTTATTAAACTCAGTTTTTTTAATTCCATTAACATAAATAACAATGGTACTATTTACCTTTGAATACACAAATGAAATGGTATATTTCTTATCCTTGTCGAAAAAATTAGTTGAAGTATTTAAATCTGGGTTCCCACCATTCCAATAAATTCTCCCATTATTCAGTTCATGTTTTTCATAATTAATAGTGTTAGTTTCACTATGATTACCAAACAAAACATCGCGACTACTCGTTTCACTAAAAACTAAAGTAAGTTCAACTGTATTTGAATCTTTAAATAAATTAGAAACTTTATTAGCTAAATAAACTCCGTCATCTACTCCATCTAATTGTAAACTATCAACTTTGTACATCGATGCTTCGATAGTAGTAGTATCTCCATGGTTTCCACTTCCACTTAAGTCTTCCCATATATTCCCGTCAGGTTGATGATATCCGTCATAATGTAAAATTAAATTATCTTTTACATATCCACTTATATCACTATCTATATTAACATATTTATAAGTAATAATATTGTCGTTTCCAGTGCTCGCTACAATGGTAAAACTATCTATTTCTTCACCATTTATTCCTTTGGTATCATCTGGCACTAATCTTTTATCAATTAAGGTACCAACACGAATAAATGCTTTTGCTCCAACATTTTCTAGTTCCGGAAATAAATCTCTATTCTGTTCAACATATGTTTCAGTAGCTAATTCTAACATATGAGCTAATTCTTCAGCTTTTTTATTTTTTGAGTCATTTAATATTTCAATAATAGCTGGTACTGTTATTAATAATAATATTGATAATACTAAAATAACACCTATTAATTCAACTAATGTGAAACCTTTTTTATTTTTCATAATAATACAATCACCTATTATTATTTTACCATATTTTTGCATTATTTCATAAAAAAAGTAAGTTTCCTTACTTTCTTGTTAATTCTCCTAAATATTTAGCTGTTCTAACCATTTGAGCACTATATCCCATCTCATTATCATACCAAGCAATTACTTTAACTAATTGTTTGCCATCTACTTCTAAGACATCAGTTAATAGTCCATCAACAAGTCCTCCTAATGTAGAACCTATAATATCACTTGATACAACTGGATCCATTGTAAAGCCCATTGTTTCACTAACTTTTTCTGTTAATACCTTATTAATCTCTTCAGCAGTAACATTTTTAGCTAATTCAAGTGTTAAATCAATTACTGAACCAGTACTTGTAGGAACTCTTAAAGCACTACCATCTAATCTTCCCTTTAATTCAGGAATAACTAATCCTAAAGCACTAGCCGCTCCTGTCGAAGAAGGGATAATATTAGCCGCTCCTGCACGTCCACGACGAGCTTTAATACCTTTTTTATGAGCAACATCAAGAATTACTTGATCATTAGTATAAGAGTGAACTGTAGTCATATAACCTTTAACAATACCAAATGCATTGTTAATAGCATATGCTACTGGTGCTAAACAGTTAGTTGTACAACTAGCTGCACTAATTATTTCTTCACTACCATCTAAAATTTTCTCATTAACATTAAAAACAATTGTCTTTAGGTCTCCTTTAGCAGGTGCCGAAATAATAACATGTTTAGCTCCTGCTTTAATATGACTCATACAATCTTCTTTAGTAGTAAATCTACCTGTACATTCAAATA
>CAYPGI010000070.1:0-5042 GCA_964410275.1 uncultured Muribaculaceae bacterium
AAAAAATAGGCTAAAATAAGTAACCAAGGTGGTATTATATGGAAAATTTAGAGTCATATAAACTAGTTAAAAAACAAACTGAATCCTTTATTGATGATAGGCATTTATATGTCGCTAATATTATTAAGGAGTTATTTAATCCAAAGCAACATAAAAATTTATGTGAAATAGGTGCTGGAAATTTTGAATTAGCTAATATTCTTGCTTCTTCATATGAAAGTATAGATGCCTATGAAATGCATCAAGAACCTAGAACGAAAAGTAAAATCTCTAATTTAAAAATTTATAGGAGTTTTGATCGCTTTGTCAATGTATCTAATTATCAATTATTAATCTCTGTATGTCCCTATTATTATGCTTACGATATATTTGATGATATCGATTGCGAAATGGAAACTCAAGATCTAATTAGAGATATTTTAGATTTAAGTATTGATAATAATATTAATTCTTTTATTGTTTTACCTAAAACTTTAGCTGCTACTGAAATTATAAAAGAAGTTAACAGCAAAGATAAGTATAAGAGTATTGTATATGATAATATCGACTTACATTATATCAAGAATGGCGAAATGAATTTTTCAAGAAACAAAGTATTAATATATAGGAAATAAACAAAAAACTTGGTAAATGCCAAGTTTTTTTAACTAAATAAGAAATAAACTAATTCTCCAATTCGTTGACCCGCAGTAAATACTAATGCTACTGAAATTACTGATACAACTCTAAATGCGAAATTTTCCATAGGTGTTGTTTTCTTAGTTTTTGGCTTTCCTTTAGAATTTGCCGCCTTCTTTTTTACCATAATTATACACCATCCTAGTTTAATTATATAAAATTATTCTAATTAAATCAAGTTATTATCAATATAATCTTTTATTGATGTAAAACGGATGTCTTATTTTGATTTCTTCTTTTTTCTATGTTTATTAATGTTTTTTTCTACCTTTTCAGGTATTTCATTTTGCTTTTTTATGATAAACATGTAATATAGGACAACTAGTACGGCTACTGTAAGAGGCATCAAATTAAATACTACATGTCCAACAAACATCGATGCAAATACAATATAACCAAGTGTCAACATCATTAATAAGATGTCAATATCAAAATGCTTCTTAATATTCTTAAAACTTTGCTTAAATATTTCAACAACAATAGCACCAAAAAATATTATATATAATAGTAAACCATACAATCCTCTTGAATATAATAGATCAAATAAATCAAGTTCAATATATATAAAATCAAATCTTGGATAATATATTCCTAAACCAAAGGTCTTAGTCAACATATCACTTTCTCTAAAGAATGATTTAATCTCATCGACACTGTCATAACGATCACTTATAATATAATTAACAACATCAAAATTTCCTTGTTCATTTGTGTTATATTCAATATTCTTTTTAATATTGTTAGTCACATATAGATTACCACTAATAAGTATAGATACTAATAAAATTATAAATAACGATAACAATTTAGTATAATGATATTTTTTATTTTTGAAAAAATCGATAACTAAATATAAAATTGTAATAAATAAGGTACTAAGTAAACCATAATAACATGCTTTAGTTCCGATTACTAAATCTAAAATACTAATAACAATAATATAGAATAAATACTTATTTTTTTTGTCTTTAACATAAAATAAAACAAATAAAGGTAATAGAAAAACAAGAGAATGACCTAATCCATTAGTCGATCTAAACCAAGCCGTTATTCCCTGCTCATACGCTTCATAACTATATTGACTAGTATTTGAAAGAACCGCTAAAATAAAAACAATACCAATATAAATAACACATGCTTTAGCAGACTTAATAATTACTTTATTGATATCACTGATTTTTTTATCTTTTAAATAAATAATAAAAGATATTGTATAGAAAATACCGATTAAGTATGATGAAACAAATAATAGAGTTGTAAGATAATCAATATTACTTTCTCTCTTTACTAGACTGTAATACATAAAAAAACAACCGATCATTGTAGCAACTGTAATTATTTTTTGTTTTTTGTTACCATTAATAAATATATAAACAGCTAAAGTTAATGATATTATAAAGAAAATATAAGGACCTTTCATATAAAGAGCATTAAATAATTTTAGTATTGAAAAAATAAGATTAGAAGTAGTTTTTGTCGCAAACGAAAAATGAACGTTTGTATATAATATAAACATTAAAAATGGTATAAAAAGCAGTAATTTTTCAATCATAACACTATACTTATTTTTCATACTTAAATTATATCAGAACCCCTTTTTAAAATCAAATTTAATCCCCTTTCAAATAAATTTTATTTAATTGTGGTAACATACAATTATTATTTATTGAGTTGAATATCCTATTATAGGAGTATAAAAAAGGAGGGGGTACTTATGTTTCCTCAAGGAGGTTATGGTTGCGGATGTCCACCATGTTATCCATATGGTGGATACCCAGGTAGTGGTATAGGGATAATTTGGATTATAATAGTGATAGCTGTTCTATTCTTTATCTTCTTTGGTTGCCAAAGAACACGCTCT
The DNA here is from genome assembly GCA_964410275.1 of uncultured Muribaculaceae bacterium. GTDB lineage: Bacteria > Bacillota_I > Bacilli_A > RF39 > UBA660 > UBA5364. The sequence continues at coordinate 2,540 of CAYPGI010000070.1, forward strand.
ATATTCTAATTAAAAATACTGATTAAATAAATCAGTATTTTTTGTATTTCAAACATTTAATATATCAATTTTGTTTATTATTTTTAGTTTGGGCATCAAATATACTATTAATTATAATAGTGTAATAAACCATAATCACACTTATAATAGTAATTGTCATTAAGTTAAATACAATATGTCCAACAAATACTGAAGCAAACACAATATAAAATAACGTTAAAAACATTAATAAATAATCAATATCAAAATGTTTTATAATATTTTTTAAATGCTTTATAATCATATTAACAATAATCGTACCAAAAAAAATCACATATAATAATAACCCATAAATTCCCCTTGAATATAACATATCAAATAAATCAAGTTCAATATATATAAATTGGAATTTAGGATAATATATTCCCATCCCAAATACTTTAGTAGATATATTACTATCATTAAAAACAGGTTTAATTATATCAACTTTATTATAACGGCCACTCGTAAAAGTATTAGTAATATCTACTATACCTTTAACATTTGTGTTTTGCTGAACAGTTTCTTCAATCTTCTTAGTCACATACAAATTAGGATTAATTATCATAACAAAACCTAAAATAATAGTTAAAGATATTAATTTAGAATAATGATATTTTTTCTTTTTAATAAAATCGATAAATAAGTATAAAATTACTATAAATAATGTACTTAATAAACCAAAATAGCACGCCTTAGTACCAATTTTTATATCTAAAAAAACAATAACAATGATGTAAAATAAATAATTAATCTTTTCATCTTTTATATGGAACAAAATAAATAATGGAAGTAAAAACACTAAAGCATGTCCTAGAGCATTAGTTGATCTAATCCAACCTGTTAATCCCTGTTCAGGATAAATATAACTATATTGCATAGTATTTGAAATATATGATAAAAGGAAAGTAACACCGATATAAATTACAATAATCTTCATCACTTTAATAATCTTCTTTTTAATATCATGAATACTTTCTTTCTTAATGTGTATGAAAATAGAAACTATATATATAATTCCCATTAAATATAACGAAACAAAAGTTAATACTGTGGAAAACCCAATTTTTATACTATCCGCAGTTAAGTTAAAGCACATAAAAAAACAACCAACGATGGTAGCGATTGTGATTAACTTTTGCCTCTTACTACCATTAATAAATATATATATAACTAAAACTAACGATAAGCCTATAAATATATAATGACTTTTTATATAGAGATTATTAAATATATTTATTATAAATGATATTAATTTAGAATTAGAACGCATAGAAAAAACATAATGAACATTCGTATATAATATAAATGTCAATAATGGTACATAGAACAAAATTTTTTCAATTATCTTACTATATTTATTCTTCATATTTAAATTATAACAAAACTAGAGTCAAACAACAATATATTTATTTATATAATAAAAAACTTAATATTTTCATACCAAGTTCTATATTCATAATTGGCAGGGGCAGACGGAATTGAACCATCAACCACGGTTTTGGAGACCGCTATTATACCATTTAACTATGCCCCTAAGTAATAAGATTATAGCATATAAAATATATTTATTCAACAATATTTTTTTATAACATATAATTGAATAGGTGATTATATGAGCATAATAAGTGCGACAAGTAAAGAAAGAGATCTATTAGCGCGTCTTATGAGAGCAGAAGCTGTTGGTGAAGGGGAATTAGGAATGTTAATGGTTGGCAATGTAGGAGCTAATAGAGTTCTAGCTGATTGTTTAACATTTAAAAATATTAGAACAATAACTCATATGATTGAACAAACCCCTGGTGGCTTTAGTGGTCCAAATAGCCCTTTATTTTTTAGTAATCCTACTACTGCTGAAAGAAACATGGCAGATCGCATCATTCGCGGGGAATACTATCATCCTGCTACTAATTCATTATGGTTTTATGCTCCAAAGAAAGGTGAAAATTGTCAACCTACATGGTGGGAACAACGATTATCAGGAAGATATAAAAATCACTGTTTTTATTCACCGGATGCTGGTGTTTGTAAACAAATTCGTTAAAAAAAAGACATAGTCTTTTTTTATTTTATATTATTAACACTTGACCAATAGATAATAAATTACTTGTAAGGTTATTTTTTCTTTTTATTTCATCTACACTAGTATTATAAGTTCTAGCAATACTATATAAGTTATCCCCTGCTTTTACAGTATATGTAACTCCAGTCGCAATATTTGGTATTCTTAATATTTGACCAATACTTAATAACATTGATGTAAGATTATTATATTGCATCAATTCATTTGCTGTATATCCATACTTCTTACCAATAGAATAGAGGCTTTCTCCTGATCTAACAGTATGTTCTATATATTCGGTAGGTTCTGTTATTTCTATAATTTCTTCTTGAACTGGTATTAATATTTGTTGACCTATACTTAATGACGTTGATGTAAGATTATTAAATTCAATTAAATTTGTTAATGGTATATTATATGTTC
>CAYPGI010000071.1:0-5033 GCA_964410275.1 uncultured Muribaculaceae bacterium
ATGTCTAAGTTATCTAGATATGGTAGTGAATTCGCAGAAAAGCAACTAAATAACATGTATGGTAGTCCAATATATCATTTTAACGATGATTTAGAATTAGAGAATATTAAAAAAAGATGATGTTTAAAGGAATTAAAAAATTAACGAGATATTATAAAATAAAGGTAAAATTTGACAAAATAGAATTTTAGTATATAATACACTACTAACAAAAGGGGGAATTTGTTATGAATATCGGACTTGATATAGATGGTGTTCTTATAAATCAAGAAAAATTTCAATTACAAAAAGGAATTAAGCATTTTAAAAAAGAATATATTCATAAATACTATAAAGATTATGGTATTAAATTAAGAAATTCTGATATACAAGTTTTAGATTCGGTAACAGGTAAAGGATTTAATGGTAAGGAAATTGATTTGACAAATCATTATATTGAAATTAATTCAAATGGATATGGAATTAAGCATGTTTTTGATTGTGGCGTTGAAGAAGAAAAGAAATTCTGGTATAAATATATGGTTTTATATGCCTTATTTGCTCCATTTAGGAAAGATGCTGCAAGAATAATTAAACAACTTAATAATGAAGGAAATAAAATAATCCCTGTTACCGCAAGAGCAAAAGCAAATGAAAATACTATAATTGGAAAATTACAAAGAGCAATGGTAATTTTTCGATTAAAAATAAATAGAATACCATATGAAAAAATAGTATATTGCTCATATGAAAATGGAAAAGAATTAAGAGATAAGGTTGCTGCTTGTATTGATAACAAATTAGATTTAATGATTGAAGATAAAAAAAACAATGCAGAAGTAATTGAACAACAAACAAATACAAAAACATTTCTTTATGCAACTCGAAATAATGCTGATATTAAAAGCAAAAATATATTAAGATTTGTTAATTTTGGGGAATTATATAATGGTATAAAAAAAGATCAAGAAGAAGAAAAATTTACTTTATTACATAAAAAAGAAAAAGATCAAATGACTTTAGAACAACGAGAAAAATATTATAAAGCATATAGAAGTTATCATACAAAATATGTTTATGATAAAGATATTGTAATAAAAAGAGAAGAAAATTTAAAAAAAGTTATCAAATATGGAAAATATTTTTTTGATAAATTTGCAAAACATAAAATTATAAATCCCGAAAAAATGCCTAAAGAAGATGGAGTTATTATTACAACTAATCATAGAGATATGTTAGATATTCCATTAGTAATGCGTTCAATTGGCATAAGACCATATCATCCAATGTTAAAAGCAGAATTTTTAGATACAAGAGCAGAAGGAATTTTAACAGATTTAGGTTGTATTTTTGTTAATAGAAATGATAAATCAATTAGAGAACAGGCTAGAGAAACAGCATCAAAAAGAGTTTTAGCAGGAAGTAATGTAATAGTTTGCCCAGAGGGGACTCGTAATAAAACGGATAAGTTACTTTTGAATTTTGACTTTGGAGCTGTATCAATAGCCCAAAATTCTGGGAAACCGATTTATCCATGTGCTATCTATAGAACAAATAATCACAAAATAATTAATTTTGGAAATCCAATAGAAGTTGGAATTAATGATAATTTAGAAGAAACTAATCAAATTTTATTTAATAAAACAGTTGAATTATTAGAAGAATGTAAAGAAGAAGCAGAAGAACAACTATTACCAGAATTTAGTAATAAGACGAAATGTTTAGTGAAAAAATTATCAAGAAAATAAGTTGTTTACAAAAAAGTTGTAAACAACTTTTTTATTTTATAAAATTTATATAAAATAAGTTAATTAGTCAGTGGTAATGCATTTGTTTTTGTGTTATAATATATTAAATATAAGTAAATGAGGTGTTAAATCTTGACAAATTTATATTTTCAAAGTGCCAGTTTTGTTTATATGCTGATAGTTTTAATTTTGTTCTTTTCAAAGAAAAGATTATCAAATGTTGAAACAAAAATATTCTCAATTATTTCAATTGTTAATATTATTGGGATAATTTTGGATTTAGTTATTGTTTATTTATCTTATGTCGTACCTTTTCATAGTTCATTATATATATTAAATAAATTTTATTTATTATATATATTATATTGGGTAGCACTATTTACTTTATATATTGCAAACATATCAATGGAAAAAAGAAAAAAATTTTTAAATATATTGAAATATACAATTTTAATTGTTTGTATAATATCAACAATACTGATTTTTATTTTACCAATAGTATTAATAAATGATTTGGTTATAATGTATACTGATGGAGCGAGTGTAAATTTTTTATATGTAATGTGTGTAATATTTCTGGCTTTTATTATTACTATAGCATTATTTAATATTAAAAAGATAATATTAAAAAAATATATTCCTATTTTTGCGTTGCTATTTTTGAGTGTTATAGCTTTTATTGTACGTTTATTAGATCCTTCAGTATTATTAACTACGTCTATAATAACTGTTATTAACGTTCTTCTTTATCACACAATTGAAAATCCAGATGTCAAAATGATAAATCAATTAAATTTGTTAAAAGAACAAGCAGAAGAAGCTAACTTAGCTAAAACAAATTTCTTGTCAAGTATGTCACATGAGATTAGAACACCATTAAATGCTATTGTAGGATTTAGTGAATGTATTGCTAATGCAGAAAATTTAGAAAGTGCTAAGGATGATGCTAAAGATGTTATCACAGCATCACAAAATCTACTTGAAATAGTAAATGGTATTCTTGATATTTCTAAGATAGAAGCCAATAAAATGGAAATTGTAGAAACAGATTATGAACTTAAAAAACTTTTAAATGATGTTGCTAAATTAGTAACTCCTCGAATTGTTGAAAAACCAATTGAATTTAGAACCAATTTCGCAGTTGATTTACCTTATTTATTACATGGTGATCGTGGAAAAATTGCTCAAGTAATTACCAATTTACTTACTAATGCTGCGAAATATACTGAAAAGGGTATTATTACTTTTAATGTCAGTTGTGTAAATATTAATAATGAATGTAGATTAGTTATATCTGTTGAAGATACTGGTAGAGGAATTAAACCGGAAAAGATAGATAAGTTATTTCAAAAATTTGAAAGATTAGATGAAGATAAAAATACGACTTTAGAAGGTACTGGCCTTGGACTGGCTATTACTAAAAAGTTAACCGAAATGATGGGAGGAAAAATCGTTGTTCAAAGTAAATATGAACAAGGATCAAATTTCACAGTTTATTTAAAGCAAAATATAGTTAAATTAGTAAAAGATATTACAAATGAAAGTTTATCTACAACTGAAACAGTAGATGAATTTGATTATTCTAATAAAAAGATATTAATAGTTGATGATAATAATTTAAATTTAAAGGTAGCTTCAAGATTGTTACAAACATTTAATGTTCAAATTGATACTGTAACGAGTGGATTTGAATGTTTAGATAAAATTAATAATGGAGAAAAATTCGATTTGATTTTAATGGATGATATGATGCCGAAAATGAGTGGTGGCGAAACACTTCAGAAGTTAAAACAAATTGAGAATTTTAATATGCCTGTGGTTGCTCTGACTGCCAATGCTATTACCGGAATGAAAGAAAAGTATTTAGCAGATGGATTTGATGATTACTTGGCAAAACCAATTGAAAGACCAGAATTAAACAAAGTTATCAAAAAGTTTTTAGATGATAAAAATTTATAAAAAAATATTAGAATAGGATGTGTGTATATGAGAGATGTTAATGTATTAATAAATAATGGTGTGGATGTTCAAAAGAGTCTAGAATTATTTGTAGAAATGGATATTTATAATGAAACTTTAGGTGAGTTTTTAATAGGTGTCGATAAGAAGGTTACTGATATTAAAGCCAAAATGGAAGAAGGGGATATGCCTGAATATGCTATCCTTGTCCATTCTTTAAAGAGCGATGCTAGATATTTAGGATTTACTAAATTAGCAGAACTATCTTATCAACATGAAATAGAAAGTAAAGCTAATAATATTACTTATGTGTATAATAATTACAATGATTTAATGACGGAAGTAAATAGAATCATTCGTATTGTTAAAGAATACTTAGGTGAAAGCATTACTTCTGAAGTAATTGAATCGCCAAAACAAAATGAGTTTGAAAAAGCTATTTTAGTCGTGGATGATTCAGATATGATTAGAAATTATATTCATAAGATATTTAATGATAGTTATGAGGTTATTATGGCTCATGATGGTCAAAATGCTATCAATATTGTTGAGGCTGATGCCAGTAATAGAATAGTAGCTATGCTATTAGATTTAAATATGCCTAATGTAAATGGCTTTGAAGTTCTTGAATACTTTAAAGTAAATAGTCTATTTGTTAAAATTCCAGTTTCAATTATAACTGGTGATGACTCTAAAGATACAATTCAAAAAGCCTTTAATTATCCAATTGTTGATGTTATCTCAAAACCGTTTAACGAAAGAGATGTAAAACGAGTAGTTGAACAAACAATTAGTTTTAAATAAAAGAATAATTTAGATAACTAAATTATTCTTTCCTTTGCTAAACACATATTCCCCTGAAGGAACCATAATTGGTTCTTTTTTTGTTTTATTTTGTCGAAATATGTTCAAACTAATATTAGGTGATGCTATGAAAAAAATGTTTTTCTTAACCATAATTATTGTATGCTTCTATTTTTTTTTAAATGATAATGAAGAGACTTTATTAGTTAGTAGTAATTCAATTGATAATTCATATCAAATATATTATTTATCTTTTGAAAAATTAAATACTAATAATTTTAGTAAATATATCAATAATGATTTTAAAGTATTAACAATATATCCTAATATTAATCCTATTTACAGTAATAAACTAGATAATAGTATAAAGTCTTATCGTTTTAATAATTATAGTGATGAGAATAACTTAACTACTTTTACTAATCTCTTTCTAGATAAAATGATCTTTTTGAATGAAAAAGAAAAGTATTTAATAAATGGTATTCCAATAAAAATAGTAAAAGTATATGCTTCTACTATTAATGTATACAAATTATTAAAAAA
>CAYPGI010000072.1:0-5005 GCA_964410275.1 uncultured Muribaculaceae bacterium
AGCTAGTGTAAGTGAAAGTATAGCTAATCAAAAATTAATAGTACATGAGTTTTGTGAAAGAAATAACATTAAAATTCATAATGAATATTATGATGATGGTATAAGTGGAACTACTTTTGATAGAGGTGGTTTCAAACGAATGATCAAAGATGTTGAAGATAAAAAAATAAATATGATTATTACGAAAGATACATCGAGACTAGGCAGGGATCATATTGAATTTGGTTATTATGTTGAAAAGTATTTTCCAGAAAAGAATATTAGATATGTTGCTGTAACCGATGGCATAGATACAAGTACCAATTCAACTAATAATGATATGTTGTTATTCAAGAGTGCTTTTAATGATATGTATGTAAAAGATATTTCTAATAAGATAAGGTCAAGTCTTTATACTAAAAAACGAAATGGTAAGTTTGTTGGTCAAACAGCTCCTTATGGTTATAAAAAAGATACAAATGATAAACATAAACTTATTATTGATGAAGAAGCCGCTTTTATAGTTAGGAAGATATTTAACTTATTTATCAAAGGAACAAGCCTAACCGAAATATGTAATACTCTAACTAAAGAAAAAATACCAATTCCTAGTGTATATAAAAATATGAATCGAGGACTTAAGTCAAGTATATATGGAGTATGGGGGCAAAGAACTGTTAGTGATATGCTTCAAAATCCTACTTATATTGGAAATCTTACTCAATGCAGATGTAAGAAAGTAAATTATAAGTCTAAGAAAATGATTCATACTAAAAAGAAAGACTGGATTGTTGCTGAAAATTCTTGTCCGTCTATCATCGATAAAGAAACATTTGAACTAGTACAACATATTTATATGTCAAATAGAAATAGAAAAACATCAAAAGATAATGGTTGTGGTGATTTATTACTTAGGGGATTTATTTGTTGTAAAGAATGTCATCATACCATAGGTTTTAGAAAACAAGTTCAACATACACAAGCTTATGGAACAAAAGTAAGAATCTATGGTAATTGTAATTATTGGTCTAAGCACAAAAAAGATAATGCTTGTACTCCTCATAGTGTTAAGTATGAAGATATTGAAAATAACGTCTTGGAAGCAATAAAAGATGCATGCCATAAGTATTTAGATACAAGTGGGTTTGAGGATATACTAAAGAAGAATAGTAAATCTCTAAAATTACAAAAAGACTTAGAGGTACAAATATCTAAACTAAAGAATGAGATAGCTTTAAGTACTAAAAAGATTGATGATATATATAATGATAAATTAATTGGTGTTATTGACTTAGAAATGTATAAACGTATTTATAATAATATAACTGAAGAAGTAATATCTAAGAAAAAGGAATTATCTACTATTGAAGAAAAGTTATATAACATTATAAATAATACAAATGATAATCGTGAATTACATAAAAAGTTAGTAAAAGAGTTCTTATCTTTAAAATCTCCTAGTAGAGCTTTACTTTCCAACTTAATTAAAAACATAGAAATAGATGAAAATAAAAATATAGAAATAAATTATAAAATAAAACTGATATAATATTTGTATTAGAGGTGGTGTAGGAATGTTTGAATCAATGAAGAAAGATCCATATATTTTGGATATATATGAAAAAGTAGAGAATCCAGAACAAGACGAAAGATTTTGGACTTATCATGGATTAAATCATGTAAATAATGTGATTGATATGGTTGAAAAAACTTTAATCCAATTAGAATATGATGATGAATATATAGAAAATGCAAAAATTGCAGCATTACTGCACGACTTAGGAATGATTGAAGGCAAAGAAGGGCACGATGTTCGAAGTTATCTAATGACTAAAGAATACTTTGGGAAGAATAAAATCGTCTTGAAATATCAAGATGAAATTTTAGAGGCCATAAGATTGCATAGGGATACTTTTGATAGTAATAGTGTCATGGCTACAGTTTTAATATTTGCTGATAAAATAGATATAAAAAAGTCTAGGTTAGCACCTAATGGTTACGACATAGTTGGTCTAAGACAATATCAATATATAGATGATATTAATATAATTAAAGAAGACAGTAGCTTAACAGTGCAATTTGTTATAAATGAGAAATGTGATAGACAAGAATTAGAAGATTGGTATTTTACTGCTAAAGTATTCAATGCCATAAATGCTTTTGCTAATCACTTTGGTTTTAATTTAAAAATATTATGGAATAATGATGAATGGATTTTAAATAGTAATAAAATAATTTAGTTTAGAACTCTTGAGTATCTCTGTACTAACGCCTTCTTTAAACAAGAGCTTTAAATTTCAAAGTGAATGGCCGTATAATAATTCACAAGCTTATTTGTTACAAACAATTATAAAAGATATAAAAGGTGATAAGAATCGCGTTTTCGAGAAAACTAAAGATGAATATAACTTTGTAACCACAGTTAATTATCCGAATAATAAAAATCTAGTTAAACAAAAAGTGATTTTAGATAAAAATTTAAATGTAAAAGAAGTTCAAGTTTTAAATGAAAATGGCAATGTTCAAATGAAGATGGTTTTTGATAAAATCGATTTAAAAGCGACATATGAAAAGAATTATTTCACATTAAAAGAAAATATGGATTCTACAATTGCTTTAGAAGATCCAGTTAGTAAGATTGAAGATATTATATATCCTTTATATATACCCGCAAATACAACTTTAGCAAGTCAAAATAAAATAACTAAAAGTAATGGAGAACGTGTAATATTATCGTTTAGTGGAGATAAACCATTTATGTTTGCACAAGAAACAGTATCAGTAAGCGATGAGATGATAACAATTCCGATGTATGGAGAACCAGCAGTAATTGCGGATACCATTGGAGCATTATCAGGAACATCGATCACATGGTTAAGTAATGGTATTGAATACTATTTAGTATCTGATAATTTAACAGAAGAAGAATTAGTTAGCATCGCTGCTTCAGTAAGTTCAATACCAGTTGGTAAATAAATATGAAAATTAACTTTTCATATTTTTTTTTGATTTTATATATGCTATAATGAATAAGGGTGATATGATGAAGAAAAACAAAAACTTACCAAAAATGGTACCTGCCAAAAAGAAAAAGCAAGAAATAGCTCCACCAGTCGCAACTTCAGATGAAATGAAAAAACTAATGGGAATAATTGCCGTAATTACAGTTATCTTTTTAGCTGTTTATGGATTAACTGTTATTCTAACAAAAGATAAAAAAGAGGATTTAAATGAACCTGAAGTAAAAATTCAAGACGAAGATATTCTTTTGGGAAATTTACTTGAACAAAACGAAAAAAATTATTTTGTTTTAGTAACAGATAAAGAAGATGATTACACTCAATTATATAATGTGTATATTGCTTCTTCTAAACAAAAAGAAAATGGTCCAACTATTTATACAAGTAATTTATCTAATTCATTTAATTTAAAATATAAAGCTGAAGAAACTAATACTAATATAAATAATATTAATGAGTTGAAGTTAAAAGGAAGTGCTTTATTGCATATAAGTGATAAAAAGATTGTAAACGTATACGAAGGTAAGGACGCTATTGTAGAACAATTAAAGAAACTATAAAAATGCTTAGGCATTTTTTTTGTAAATAAATGTATATTTTATTTTTGGTAATAGACAGTCAAGTTAAAAATATGATATATTATGAGTGGTGATAATATGAAAGAAGAAAAAACACAGACAAAAAAAACTATTACTAAAAAGGTTTTAAATACTCCTCAATTTAAAACGGCAGAAGTAGTTTTTTTATTAATTGTTACCTTTGTTATTACTTTTGGTATGGGCTTTTTAATATTTCATAATCCTAATAGTAAAGATTATGATATTAAAAAAGCAGACGAACATATTCAAAATTTTATCAAAGAGTATAATTATATTATAGATAATTATTATGGTGATATAGATAAAGAAGAATTATTAAATAAAGCTTTAGAATCTATGGTTGCATCATTAGATGATCCGTATTCTTCATTTATGGATGATGCTTCTAATTCAGCGATTATCTCTTTAGAGGGAAGTTTTCAAGGGATTGGTGTCGAAATTATAAATGATGTTGATAATAATATTATTGTAGTTAAAACTATAGATGATTCTCCAGCTAGTAAAGCAGGAATTCAACCTCTTGATATTATTAAAAAAATGAATGATGTTAGTTTAGAAGGAACTACTACTTCAGATTTTGTAAAAATGGTCAAAGAACAAAAAGAGGCTAGTTTTAGTTTGACGTTATTGAGAGGAGAAAAAGAAGAAATCGTAACTGTTAACCGTGAATTAGTTACCATTAAATCTGTTAGTTCAAATGTATTCGAACAAAATGGTAAAAAGATTGGTTATATGAATGTATCTATTTTTGCGGCCAATACATATAAGCAATTTAAAGAAGAGTTAGAAAAAGTAGAAAAAGAAAAAATAGATTCCTTAATAATTGATTTAAGGGGTAATGGAGGAGGTCATCTATCTTCTGTTACTAATATGATTAGTTTATTTTTAGATTCATCACATGTCATTTATCAAACTCAAACTAAAAAAGAAACAGAAAAAGTATACTCAACTGGTAAAGTTACTAAAAAATATAAAATAGTATTGTTAAGTGATGGTCAAAGTGCTTCAGCATCAGAAGTTATGATGGGAGCATTAAAAGATGAATACAAAGCTACTATTATAGGTACAAAAACTTTTGGTAAAGGAACTGTTCAAGAATTACTTACTTTGCCAAGTAATGCTCAGTATAAATTAACAACCAAAAAATGGTTAACCCCTAATGGTACCTGGGTAAATGGAGTAGGAATAACGCCTGATATAGAAATAAAATTAAATGAAGATTATTTTAAAAATCCTAGTAATGAAACAGATAATCAATTACAAGAAGCAATAAAATATTTAAGTAAATAAGCATTACACATAAAAGTAATGTTTTTTTACCATCAAAAATGTTATAATAAATTTTGAGAGAAGTGATAATATGATGAAAAATTGTATAGGAGATAAGTTTCAAATACAATGTTATAA
>CAYPGI010000073.1:0-5000 GCA_964410275.1 uncultured Muribaculaceae bacterium
GAAGCAGATGATATAATTGGTACATTTGCAGAGTATTGTGATAAGGAAAGCAAATATATTGGTACTATTATTAGTAGTGATAAAGATTTGTTGCAATTAATTAGTAGTGATGTAGATATTAAATTATTGAAACAAAAAGATTATATTCGTTATAATGAAGAGACATTTAAAAATGAATATGGAATTGATCCTATTAAAGTAATTGATTTAAAAGCTTTGATGGGGGACCCTTCAGATAATATTCCTGGAGTAAAAGGAATAGGTGAAAAAACAGCTTTAAAATTACTGCAAGATTATGGTAGTTTAGATAATGTATATGAAAATATTGATAAAATAAAAGGTAAACTACAAGAAAAACTTATTAATGATAAGGCGCAAGCTTATATGAGTTATGATCTTGCTACAATATGCAAGGATGTTCCTATGGATATAGATATCAATGATATTAAATATACGGGTAATAAACATAAAGAATTAAATGATTTATATGAAGAATTAGAATTTTATTCTTTTTTGAAAAAAGAGCAAGCACCAGAATCGACAAAACCATTAGACTTTAAAGTTATAAAAGATATTAAGAAAATAGAATTAAATAGTGATTGTGCTGTTTATTTAGAAATATTAGGTACTAATTATCATACTTCTAAAATATTAGGATTAGGAGTTTATAATGAAAAAAACAGTTTCTTTATTCCTTTTGAATTATTAAAAGAAAACCCTGAATTTTTAAAAAATATAAATAAATATACTTATGATTTTAAAAAAACATATGTAGCTTTAAAATGGCATAATATAGAAATATCAAATGTCTCTTTTGATACAATGTTAGCTGCCTATTTATTAGATTATAATATTAAAGATGATATTGCTTATTTAGCTAATCAATTTGATAATGATATAACTTTTTATGAAAATGTATATGGTAAAGAAAATAAATTAAATGAACCTAGTATTGATATTATTGCTTATAATAGTATTATTAAAGCTAAATTTATTTATGATACATATAATTTGTTTACTAAAAAATTAAAAGAAGAAGAATTATATGATTTGCTTAATAATATTGAATTACCATTATCCCGTGTTTTAGGTGAAATGGAATATAATGGTGTTCATATTGAAACAAACACATTAATTGATATGGGAGAAGAAATAAAAATCAAAATTGAACTTATTAGTAAAGATATATATAATCAAGCTGGGCAAGAATTTAATATATCTTCGCCAAGTCAATTAGGGGAAATTTTATTTGAAAAGTTAGGACTACCTCATGGTAAAAAAGGAAAAAATGGATATTCTACAGCCATTGATGTTTTAAATAAATTAAAAGGGAAACATCCAATTATCGATAATATAATTGAGTATCGAATGCTTACTAAATTACATTCAACTTATATTGACGGATTGCTTAATGCTTGCTTAGAAGATGGCAAAATTCATACTATTTATACACAAGCATTAACAAGAACAGGTCGTCTTTCATCAATTGAACCTAATCTACAAAATATACCAGTTCGCTATGAATATGGTAGACTTATTAGAAAAGCATTTATACCTAGTAGTAATTCGATTATTGTAAGTGGAGATTATTCCCAAATAGAACTTAGAATCTTAGCTCATATGTCAAATGTACAATCACTCATTGATGCCTTTAATAATGATTTAGATATTCATACTAAAACAGCTAGTGATATTTTTAATGTGTCAATAGATGAAGTAAGTAAGAATATGCGAAGAATTGCGAAAGCAGTTAACTTTGGTATTATTTATGGTATTAGTAGTTTTGGTCTTTCAGAAAATTTAAATATTAGTATTGCTGAAGCTAAGACTTTTATTGATAATTATTTAGAAACATATCCAGGAATAAAAGAATATATGGATAAAACAATTGAGGAAGCAAAAAAGCAAGGATATGTTACGACTCTATTAAATCGTAAGCGCAAAATACCTGAACTTAATAATACTAATTATATGATAAGACAACAAGGAGAAAGAATCGCTCTTAATACTCCTATTCAAGGTACTAGTGCAGATATAATTAAAAAAGCTATGATTGAAATAGCAAATGAATTTAAAAATAAAAATTTAAAAAGTAAAATGATTCTTCAAGTTCACGATGAATTAGTTTTTGATGTTCTAAATAATGAAGCAACTCAAGTAAAACAAGTAATTGAAAAGATTATGGAAAACACATATAAATTAAATGTTCCATTAAAAGTTGATATTGAAGAAGGCAACAACTGGTATCAAATAAAATAAGATGGTGATATAATGAATAAAAGTTCAAAAGTAATGATTACAAGTTTATTAACTAATGCTTTTCTTGTTGTAATAAAAATAATATTCGGTTTAATTGGAAAATCTGGGGCTTTAATTGTTGATGCAGTTCACTCCCTTAGTGATCTCGCTACTGATCTTTTTTCCATAGTTGGAATAAAATTATCTTCTAAACCAGCAGATAAAAAGCATCCTTATGGTCATGGTAGATTAGAATATTTAACTAGTATTGGAATTGGATTAATAATCGGTATAGTAGGTATTTATATTATTTATAATTCAGTTAATCGAAAAGTAGTAATCCCAGAAACATTTATATTATATGTATTAGTTTTTGATATAATTGTTAAATTAATATTATCAAGATATATCATTCGAAAGGGAAAAGAATATAAAAATAATATTTTGATATCGAGTGGTCATGAAAGTAAAATGGATGTTTTATCCACTGGAATAGTAATTTTATCAACCATTTTAGTTCAATTCGATAATGATATTTTAAAGTATGCTGACATTGTGGCAAGTGTAATTATAGGTGTTTTTATTATTAGAGTTGGTTATAATATTTTAAAAGATAATATTAGTATTATTCTTGATGAAGAGGAAACTGATAAGACATATATTGATGAAATTAAAAAAATTATTTTAAATAACAATATTCAAGAGATAGATAGTTTAGTTATGGTAAAAATAGGACCATATTACAGATTAAATACAGAGTTAAGTGTTGATCCTAAAATGTCTTTATTAGATGCTCATAATATTATTCATAAAATAGAAACAGAAATTAAAAGATATGATGCAAGTATAGAATATATTAGTATTCATCTTAATCCTCATATTAATTTAAATGATCTTAATATCCGTAAGATTAATAATGATGATAAGGATTTTATAATTAAAGTTCAAAAAGAAATAGTGACTGATAGTAATAATCTTAGTCAATTAGAATTGAAAGAATTAGAGGAATATTTGAATCAGGAGTTTATAGAATACTTTGATTCATATAAAATAATTGATAATGACAATGAAATTATTGGAATGATGTGTTACTATTTAGGAGAAGATAGTTATAATTTATCGAGTATATATTTAAAATATAAATATCGTGGATTAGGAATAGGATACGACATAGTAAAAAAAATTATTAACGAGTGTAATGACAAAGATATAAAATTATGGGTTTATAAAAACAATACTAAAGCAATAAAATTTTATAATAGTATAAATTTTAAGATTGAGAGTGAAACTAAAGATAGATATCAAATGGTTTTTAAATGTTCTAAATAGTATTAGATAAATAATAATTTGTAAGATAATCATTTTAGATTGCATAAACGCAAGTAGTGTTTAAAGGAGAACTGATCTATTATGGTTATTTCTATCAAAAAAATTAAGAAGAGAGAAAAACATATTTTTGATAAATTATTTCAATTTTATTTGCACGATATATCTCTTTCACTACCGATGGATGTGAATAAAGAAGGGATATTTGATTGTGCAAGTTTGAATAGTTATATTGATGATGAAATTAGTTATTGTTCTTTTTTCATTATGGCAAATAATAAATACATTGGCTTTGCGCTAATTGATAAGAGAATACCTGATACTTATGAATTAACTATGTTGTTTATTTTAAATTCTTATAAGAATAAAGGTATAGGAAGGTTAATTGCTTTTGATTTATTTAATATGTTTGAAGGAAATTGGGAAATTAAACCAACTCCCCATAGTAAAAGAGCAAAGAAGTTTTGGGAAAGGGTAATTAAAGAATATACAAATAATAAATATATTATAGAATCAGGTACAACATATATGTTTAATAGTGAGAGAGTAAAAGTTGACATTAATTTAATATAATGTTAAAATACTTTCATAAAACGAAGAAAAAGACTAGTAATAAATATTATTTTATAGAGAGTTAGTGGTTGGTGAAAACTAATACTTGATATTTATGAATCTACTTTGGAGTGTAGTTAATAGCTACCGGCATAGCCGTTATAAAAAATTAAGACTATTTAGGATGGTACCGCATTATATGCTCCTATTAATAGTCTTTTATTTTATTAGGAGGAAATATGGTAAATAATAAACGATCCCGAATTATTGTGATAAATCAAAAAGAGGAGGAAAGAAAATGATAGATATAAATTTAATTAGAGAAAATAAAGAAAAGGTAATTGAAAATTTAAAGAAAAAATTTCAAGATCATAAAATACCTAAAGTTGAAGAAGTTTTAAATCTTGATAAAAAATATCGCGAATATAAATTAGAAGGCGATAATTTAAGAGGATTAAAAAATACAAAAAGTACTGAAATTGGTACATTAATGCGTGAAGGTAAAAAGGATCAAGCTGAACAAATAAAAAAAGAAATTAATGATTACAATAATAAAATAATAGAATTGGAAGTAAAAGAAGAAGAACTAAGTAATCAAATAAAAGAAATAATGATGATAATTCCAAATATTATCGCAGATGATGTACCATTAGGGAAAGATGATAGTGAAAATGTAGAAGTAGCTACATATGGTGAAAAAACCGAATATGATTATGAAGTTCCATATCATCTTGATATTTTAGAAGCAGTAGGCGGAATTGATTTAGATTCTGCTAGAAGAGTAAGTGGTAATGGTTTCTATTATTTAATGGGAGATATTGCAAGACTTCATTCTGCGGTATTAACTTATGCCAGAGACTTTATGATTAATAAGGGATTTACTT
>CAYPGI010000074.1:0-4985 GCA_964410275.1 uncultured Muribaculaceae bacterium
TTTATCATTTGATAAATTAAAAAAAATATTAAAAGAAGAATTAAAAAGCGATGAAAAAAGAACCTTTAGTTTATATCTAGAACAAAACTATAAAAAATATCTTCAAGATGGTAGTGATACATTTGTATTTTTAGATAAAATTAATAGTAGAGTAAAGAATTTAATTGGTTATTATGATTATAATTATAACGACTTTAATAAAGAAATTCTTAATGTTAGAGAAAAAAGAAAAATTGAAACTTTATATAAGGATGTTAGTTTACAAAAACAAATAGATAAAGTATTATTGATACCGGAACTTGCGACTTATTTTGATTATCAGTGGATAGCAAAATTTTACAAAAATAATAAGACTGCTACAGAAGTAAATGAGTTTTGTAATAAGTTAGATGATTATCTTAATAGTTTAAAACACTATAGTATAAAAAATAGTATTCCTAAATCAAATGTATTAATAATAATATATTTACTAAATGATTTTTCCTTAAAAGAAACAGCTAATTTGCTATTAAAAAATACTAAATATATAGGTTATATTGAATATGTTATTAAAAATAGTAATGATTATATGAAGTTATATATTGAATTTATGAATATTTTGAAAAAAAATTATCTAAATAACAAAAGATTTATACCAGATGTGCTATATCAATTTGTTCATATTAGTGAACTTAAAAATCAAGACATTTATTATAATTATTGTTTATATAGTTATTTATGTTGTGGTAGTCTCGAATATTTAGACATATTGAGCAATTCGTTCCAAAGAAATCAAATTATTAATGATGTGGAATTAATGACAAAAGATATATTTACATTAATAAAATTATATAAGTATTTTGAAAAAAATGATAAATTATGGAAATTATTAAACACTGATAATAACAGACATTTATTTTTAAATAATATAGATATATTGAAAGAAGAACATAATCAAGAATTATATGATTACTTTATAGAACATTTTTATATTACTTTAAAAATAGATAAAAAAAGAGAAATTTATAAAAAAGCTTCTGAATATGCAAAAGCCATTTTAAAACTTAATAATGGTAAAAAACTAATTAATAACTTGATAAAAGAATTAAAAAGTTCTGAATATAAAAAATGTTCTGCGTTATTTGATGAAATAGATAAACTAATTAATAATTAAATTTAACAAAAAGGGTATGGACATATGTGCCCAATTCATACTCATGTAGTTAATCGTCATATCTATAACCATACCTATGCACCACAATATTCATGCTCTGAAGAAAATCAAGTAATCAATGTAGGAAATACTGGGTGCTGTGGTTTCTAAAACAGACTCTAAGTCTGTTTTTTTATGTACTCTTCTAAAGTTAAATTATTATTGTATATCTCACTCGCAGCTTTTATTCCGACATAACGATAATGCCAAGGTTCATATTTATATCCTGTTATTGCTACTTTATCTTTAGGATATCTTAAAATAAAACCATACTTATGAGCATTATCCCTCATCCATTCAAACTCAATACTATCTTCAAATAAATCATAATCATTATTCGAACCCATTACATCAATGGCTAGACCAGTTTGATGTTCTGAGTATCCTGGGCGAGCAGAACAAAGTAGGGCATATTCAATACCTTTGTTTTTTACATATTCGTTGTGTAATTCATATTGATAGTTGTAATCACGGTATGCTGATACTACTATAATTTTATATCCTAATAATAAAGCATCATTACTTAGTTTTTCATAATAGTATTTAGCTTCTTTTCTTAAATATTTATTTTCATTAGCATACTTTAAACTTAAAAGTTCTAAGTCATCTGGAACATAATTACTAGGTAAACCATTTTCTTTATTGACTAGTATTAAATTATCATTAATAAAACCATCCTCCTTTACAAAGACCATAAATAGAATAATTATGACAATATAAATGAACCCGCGGATATTCATAATATCACCACTACATTATATGTAATAAGCAAAAAAAATAGGTATTCCTATTTTTTCTCTATAAAGTATGCATAATATTCTTCATATGTGATATTTAATTCATAGATTTTAGTAGCTACTTCAGTACCTACATAACGGTAATGCCAAGGTTCATAATTATATCCTGTAATATATTCTTTATCTTTAGGATACCTTAAAATAAAACCATATTTATGAGCATTTTCTTTCATCCATTTAAACTCATCAGTGTATTCAAATCCTCCTAAATCACTATTAGCACTAGCTCCAACATCTAAAGCTAAACCAGTTTGATGTTCAGAATAACTAGCTCTTGCTGAATAACTGTCTGCCCATACTAAGCCATTTTTATTTTTGTAATCATTATATATATAATTTTGTGTATCATAACTACGATAAGCTGATTTATTTTTAATTACTAAGCCTTTTTTTAAAGCATCATTAGCAAGTTTTACAAAAGCATCATATGTCGTTTTATCTAATTGAGCAGAAGAGTAAGTGTATTTAGAATCCATAGGAACTAAATTACTACTTTTATAGTCATTAGATAATTTATAATACTTATTTACTAACATTAAATTACCTTTACTAGTATCTGTATCTTTGACATTAGTATAAAAATCATAATCGATATTACTATTGACACTAGAAACAATATCTTTACTAGTCTTAGTAGGTTTTTTATCACTATAATCTAAATAACGATTTAAACGATCGATTAAAAAGTATTTATCCTTTATAATACCGACTAAAGAACTAGTATATGGTTCATTAATATTGTTGTTTATTATTAAAATAATACTTTCAGCATCAGCTTTTTTATTGTTTTCATAATAATCAATATAATTATTTATTTTATCAACTTTAAAGTCTTTATTATTTATTAATGAACTTAACATTTTGGTATATGGTAAATCAATATTATTATTCATCAAATATATAACATCATTAGTAGAAACATCATTATATTCTTTATAATAAAAAGCGTATTCATCCATATTATCTCTAGTATATTTTTCATTATTAATTAATTCAATATAATATTCGTCGTAATCTGCTTTTAATAAAACTTTGATGTCATTTTTTGATGTTTTATTAAGTATTAAATTAATTTCTTCTTCATTATAACCAATACTCTTTAATTTGCTTTTACTATTATTAATAAAATTAAAAGTAAAATAACCAATTAATACTAATAATACTACAAATAAAAATAGTATAAATTTTCTTCTAAGTCTTTTTTTTCTTTTAGTTGCCATATTCATCACCAAAATAATTATACTATAAAAAAAATAGAATTTCTTCTATTTTAAATAAAATGCATAATATTCGTCAAATGTAATGTCAAGTTCATATATCTTTTCTGCGACTTCAACACCGACATAACGATAGTGCCATGGTTCATAAGAATATCCAGTAATATGTTCTTTACCTTCAGGATATCTTAGGATAAAACCAAATTTATGAGCGTTATCTTTCATCCAAGTAAATTCTTCAGTTGTTTCAAAACCATCTAAACCACCTTTTAAAGTACTTACGTCAAGTGCTAGACCAGTTTCATGTTCAGAATGTCCTGGACGAGCGGCTAAGCTATCAGCTTTTGCTTTACCTTGTCTATTTTTAATACTATCATAAATACTTGTTTGATATATATTATCTCGATAAGCTGAATTAGCTAGAATAGTTAAACCTTCTTGTTTAGCAACATTAACTAATTCTTTAAAGCTTGCATATACTTCAGTTTTAATTGTTTTATCATTAAAAGCATATTGTAAATTCATCTTTACTAAGTCATCAATTTTATAATCACTAGGTAAATAGTTATATTTATTAACTAATATTAAAGTATCTTTTGATAGATCAGTTTGAATAGGATCCGTATAAAACTCTTCATCAGCTCTAACATTTACGAGTACTACAACATCACTATAACTTTTATCTTTATTTTCTTTCTTATAATTTAAATATTTTTTTAAATTATCCATTATAAAATATTTTTCTTTATAGAATTTTAAAATCTCAGGATTATATTCATTATTAAAAATATAATTTTTCTTTTCTTGCTTTAATTTAAGAATTTCTGTTATTTGATCTTGGTTATAACCTTTTTTATGTAACTTATATTCATCACTTTTAAAGTACTTATAACCTAAAAATCCTCCAACACCTAAAGCAATAACAACAGTCGCAACAACAATCCATTTAATAATGCCTTTATTAGCATATTTCATATTATCACCCTAGTTTCATTATACTATAATTATGAGTAAAAGCAATAAAAATTATTAAACAAACTAATAAACTTTAATAAAATAGTTTTATTTTCATATTTTGTATTAGAGGTGAATTATGAAGAAAATTATTTTATGTGTATTATTATTAGTTATGCCATTTACTATTCGGGCTGAAGAATTAGTACTTGCTGAAAACAGTAAAAGTACTATTATGCTTGAAGCTTCTACTGGTGAAATAATATATGAGAAAAATAGTCATGAGAAATTCTCGCCAGCATCAATGACTAAAATGATGACAATGCTCCTTATTATTGAAAATATTGAAAAGGGCGTTATTAAATGGGATGAAATAGTCACAGTATCTGCTAATGCATCAGGAATGGGTGGAAGCCAAATATTAGTTGAAACTAATGAAAAGATGAGTGTTGAAGATCTATTTAAAGGGATTGCTGTAGCGTCTGGGAATGATGCTTCAGTTGCTCTAGCAGAAAAGATTGCTGGGACCCAAGCTAACTTCGTCAGTATGATGAATAATAGGGCAAAAGAACTTGGCTTAAAAGATACAAACTTTAAGAATTGCCATGGACTAGATGATGCGAATCATTATTCAAGTGCCTATGATATGGCTATGATCGCTAAGGAATTAGTAAGACACGAAAAAGTCTTAGAGTATACTAAGATTTATGATACTTATTTAAGAGAGAATACGGAGAATAAGGTTTGGCTGGTTAATACTAATAATGTCGTATCTGTATAATGCAATAAAAAAGTAACGTAAAATAAGGGAAAACACGATTTTTA
>CAYPGI010000075.1:0-4961 GCA_964410275.1 uncultured Muribaculaceae bacterium
AAAACGCTAGAAGTGGCGGTGGAGTTAGACCAGGCTTCGAAGGTGGACAAACGCCTTTATTCAGAAGATTACCTAAAAAAGGTTTTTCAAATGCACGTTTTAAAAAAGAATATGCAGTTATTAATTTAAGTGATCTAAATAAATTTGAAAGTGATGCAGTTATCACTCCAGAATTATTGAAAGAAATGGGATTAGTAAAAAATCAATTAAGTGGTGTAAAAGTATTAGGAAATGGAAATTTAGAAAAGAAATTAGTTGTAAAGGCACACAAATTTTCTGATTCAGCAAAAGAACAAATAGAAAAATTAGGTGGAAAAGCAGAGGTGATCTAAAATGTTTGCAAATATTAAGCAAATATTTAATCCCAAAAATAAAGATTTACAAAGACGTATTTTATTTACCTTGTTAATATTATTTATTTTTAAGCTTGGAACAACTATAATTGTTCCAGGAATTGACAAAAATGCCTTAACAGGCAATTTAGGATTCTTGGAATTATTAAATACAATGGGCGGAGGAGCAATGGAAAAATTTTCTATATTTGCTCTAGGTGTTATGCCATATATTACCGCTTCAATTGTAATTCAATTGTTACAAATGGATATTATTCCATATTTAACAGAACTTAAAAATCAAGGTCAAGCAGGTAAAAATAAAATTACTAAAATTACTAGAGTCTTTGGTATTATTATTGCCTTTATTCAAGGGTATATGTTTTCGTTCGCAGTTATCAAGAATGGAACACCAATTGAATATATGGAAATATCTCTTATATTAACAGCAGGTACAGCATTCTTGTTATGGCTTGGAGATCAAATCACAGCAAAAGGTCTTGGAAACGGGATATCATTAATTATTATGGCAGGTATCATAGCATCTTTACCAAAGATGTTTGTAGATGCATTTAATGGTTTAGTGGAAACAGGAAGTACTCAAAGTATGGCTTTAGGAATTGTAACCTTTATTTTGTTTGTATTAATCTATGTGGCTATTGTATTAGGTATAATTTTTGAACAAAGTGCTGAAAGAAGAATACCAATTCAATATGCTAATAAATCTACTGGTAGTTATGGTGGAAGACAAAATTATATTCCATTCAAATTAAATTCAGCAGGAGTTATTCCAGTAATATTTGCATCTATGCTTATTTCAATTCCAGGAATAATTTCATCTGTGGTTAAAAGTGAATCATTTGATTTATTTGTAAGTAAATGGTTAGCTATGACTTCTGGAACTGGACTAGTACTTTATATTTTGTTAATTATAGGATTTTCTTATTTTTATACCTTTATACAATTAAAACCAAAAGAAATGGCTGATAATTTAAATAAAAATGGTGGATATATACCAGGTGTTAGACCAGGTGAAGAAACTGTTCAATATGTGGTTAAAGTAATAAGTCGCATCACTTTTGTAGGTGCTCTAGCTTTAGCTGTAATTGCGGTTTTACCAATTGTATTTGGCTTTTTCTCACAACTACCAACTAGTGTAACTATTGGTGGTACAGGGTTACTAATTGTTGTTGGTGTAGCATTAGAAACTTATAAACAATTAGAAAGTAAATTAGTTAGTAGAAGTTATAAGAGGGGAAGATAGTATGAAAAGCATTATTTTGTTGGCTCCTCCTGCAGCAGGTAAGGGGACTCAATCAGAGTTAATATGCAATAAATATAATGTTCCGCACATTTCAACTGGAGATCTTTTAAGAACTGCAGTTAGAGATAATCATCCTTTGGCACAAACAATTAGTGATTTAATTAATTCAGGAGCACTTGTTACTGATGAAATTGTTTTAGATTTACTAAAAGAAAGAATAACTAAGAGTGATTGTGACAACGGATATGTGTTAGATGGCTTTCCACGTAATGTCTCGCAAGCAGTTACATATGAAGAAATTCTAAAAGAAATTGGTAAAGAGTTAGGCATTGTTATCTTACTTGATATCGATAGAAAACTTGCTAAAAAGAGAATTGTTGGAAGATTATCTTGCCAAGCATGTGGTAGTGTTTATAATTCAATGTTTGATGAGCACAAATCAAAAGTAGACGGAGCTTGTGATAACTGTCACTCTGCATTAACTAAGAGAGACGATGACAATGAAGAAACTTTTGATAAACGTTTTGATGCATATGTTGAAAAAACAAAGCCACTAATTGACTACTACAATGATAAAGAAGTATTATATCGTATTGATAGTGGTATCAACAAAGAACATACTTTTAACGAGATAGAAAAAATTATAAAGGAACAAAATGATTAACATAAAATCGATAGATGAAATTGAACTAATGAAAATAGCTGGTAAAATCGTGGGAGATACGCATAATTATCTAATACCATATATAAAACCGGGCATTACCACAAGTGAATTAGATAAACTAGCTCATGAATACATCATTAGTAGAGATGCAACCCCTTCTTTTAAAGATTATCAAGGTTACCCAGGTTCAATATGTGCTTCAATTAATGAAGAAGTTGTCCATGGTATACCTAGTGATAGGAAACTAAAAGATGGAGATATTATATCAATCGATATAGGTGCCTGCTATAAAGGGTATCACGGTGATTCGGCTTGGACTTATTCAGTGGGAAATATAAGTAAGGATAAAGAGTATTTAATGAAACATACAGAGCAATCTTTATTTGAAGGATTAAGTGTTATTAAAGAGGGAACTCATATCGGTGATATTGGTTATGCAATTCAAAAGTATGCTGAAAGGCATCAATTAGGAGTTGTAAAAGAATTAGTAGGGCACGGAGTTGGTCAAAAATTACATGAAATGCCTGATGTTCCAAACTATGGTAAGCAAGGAACAGGACCTATCTTAAAAGAAGGTATGGTAATCGCAGTTGAACCAATGCTTAATTTAGGTACTCCAAGAGTATATATATTAGATGATAATTGGACAATTGTGACTGCTGATAAGAAGCCATCTGCTCATTATGAGCATACATTAGTGGTTACTAAGGATGGATATACAATTTTAACAAAGAGGTGATATAATGGCTAAAAATGATACTATCGAAGTTGAAGGTAAAGTTATGGAGATTCTACCTGGAGGAATATTTAAGGTAGAGTTAGAAAATAAGCATACAGTAATAGCCCACGTTTCTGGTAAAATCCGAATGAATTATATTCGCATCTTACCAGGTGATACTGTAACTATTGAATTATCACCATATGACTTAACACGTGGGCGTATAACCTATAGGAAATAGTAGGAGGAATATAATATGAAAAGAAGATCATCAGTAAAAAAAATATGTGAAAAATGTAAAATAATTAAACGTAATGGTAATGTCATAGTAATATGTACTAATCCAAAACATAAGCAAAGACAAGGTTAATAGGAGGTGTTTGAATGGCACGTATAAAAGGTGTAGATGTACCAAACAATAAAAGAATTGAAATTGCTTTAACTTATATTCATGGTGTTGGTCGAAATTTATCTGGTCAAATCTTAAAAGCAGCTAACGTTGATCTTAATAAAAAAGCTGGAGATTTAGATGCTGATGAATTAGCTCGTGTTCGTGATGAACTTAATAATCATTTAACTGAAGGAGATTTACGCCGTGAAGTTAATATGAATATCAAAACAAAGATGGAAATCAATTCTTATCAAGGAATCCGTCATAAAAAAGGTTTACCTGTAAGAGGTCAAAGAACAAGTCGAAATGCCAGAACTCGTAAGGGTAAAGGTAAAACTGTTGCAAATAAGAAAAAATAATTGTAACTTAAAAAAGGAGGTTATATAAATGGCTTATAAAGCAAGGAAAAGAAAAGTTAAGAAGAATATACCAGAAGGTAAAGCTTTTATCCATTCTACATTTAATAATACAATTGTTACAATTTCAGATTTAGATGGGAATGCTATTAGTTGGGCTTCTGCTGGAACTTTAGGTTTCAAAGGTAGCAAAAAATCAACTCCATTCGCAGCTGGTATGTCAGCAGAAGCAGCTGGAAAAGCAGCTGTAGATATGGGAATGAGAAAAGTTGAAGTTTTCGTAAAAGGATTGGGGTCAGGACGCGAAACAGCTATTCGTTCTTTACAAACAGCTGGTCTTGAAATTACAACAATCACAGATGTAACGCCTATCCCACATAATGGATGTCGTCCACCAAAACGACCACGTAACTAAAAGAAAAGGAGTGTGGAAAAGTGTTAAACTTTGAAAAACCAACATATAAAATAATGGAATACATTGAAAATAATAATTATGGTAAATTTGAACTAGAACCTCTTGAAAGAGGATTCGGTACAACAATTGGAAATGCGCTAAGAAGAGTAATGTTATCAAATATGCCAGGAAGTGCAATAATTGCTGTTAAATTTGATGGTGTTATGCACGAATTTCAAACAATTGAAGGTGTTGTTGAAGATGTTACAGCAATTATCTTAAATTTAAAAAGCGTAGTTTTAAAGAAAAATTGTCCTGAAGAAAAAGTAATTCGTTTATCAAGTTCAAAAGAAGGTGTAATTACTGCAGGTGATATCGAAACAGATTCAGATGTTGTAATTATTAATCCAAATCAAGTAATTGCGACTTTAGCTAAAGGTGGAAAAATCAATATGGAAATGATTGTAGCAAGTGGAAGAGGATATGTTCCTTCTACTGAAAACAAGAAATATATTGAAAACACTAAAATTGGTTATATACCTATGGATGCATTATATTCACCAATTGAAAGAATTAGTTATGAAGTTGAAAATGCTCGTGTTGGTCATGATGCAAATTATGATAAGCTGATTATGAACATTTATACAAAAGGTTCAATCAAACCAGAAGAAGCAATGGCATTAGGAGCAAAGATCTTAATTGAACACTTTAACATTATAACTAATTTAAGTGAAATGGCTGATACTACTGGTATTATGGCAGCTAAACAAGAAGATAGTAAACTTAAGAAATTAGAAACTTCAATTGATGATTTAGATTTTTCAGTTAGAGCATATAACTGC
>CAYPGI010000076.1:0-4945 GCA_964410275.1 uncultured Muribaculaceae bacterium
TTAAACCCGTATTCATATCTATTAAAATGATCAGGATATGGCATTGCACTAATGACATCAACTACATTAGAGATAGCTCCCCAATATTGACCATAAGCTGTTACATAACTATTAGCACTCTCTCCAAATACATCAACTGATACATAGGCATTTAGTTTATGTATTTCATCAGTAGCGTACATAAGAAACGCTTGAATAGCTTGTGCTTTTGATTCTCCATATTTATTTTTCATATCAACTAAACCAGCTGCTTCAATACTTCCAGTACGATCTGGGAACCTTACATAGTCAAATTGAATTTCATTAAATCCCATTTCTTTAACTGATTCTAAAGCAAGTGCTACACTAAATTCCCATACACTTCTACTAAATACACTTGGCCAAAACGAACCATTATGGTTAAATGGTTTTCCTGTAGATGTTGAAGCAATAGCACTTTCTGGATGATCAGTAACATAATAACTATCTTTAAAGGTAGTAATTCTACCAATTACATAAAAACCATTATCTTTGAGTTTTTTAATAGCATTCTTATATCCATCAAAAGTATTGATTGCTTTAGCGTAATTTGTAGGTGAATAATCTTTCATAGCTTGAGCTGGATACCCTGGTGATGTATTATCCTTAATATCAACTACAAAAGCATTGATATTATTATTTTTAGCCAATTTAATATAAGCATCAAGATTACCTAAAACAGTTGAATTTAAATATAGACTTCTAACTTCTTCTGGCATAACATTATTTTCAAACTTGGTTTTATTAACTGGATAAAAGTCTAAATCTCCAGCTTTTCCTCCACCCCATCTATCACCACGATTATAATGAATATCGTAACTTCCATTATCATCATAATTAGCCATAGCTAATTCTTTAGTAGATACTAAATACTTGCTATATACATAACCAGTTAAATCTTTATATTTAACTTCATACATATTAACACTACCTAAATCAGTAATAGTATCAAAACCAATAATTTCTAATTTTTCACCTTTTTTAATAAGTGAATGAATTTGAATACTATCTTTATTCTTATATAAAGTTACCGGTGTTCTTACATACAATTCTGTTTCTTTAACACTTTTTTCTAAACTATCAGCTACATTGTCAGGTAAAATTAAGTATTCTTTTTTATTATGTTTAATCTTACGATAAGTTTTAGTTTCAATAACTTTATCGTTTTCATCTTTAATATTTTGTTTAACAGTAAATTCAAATAACGTGACTTTTGTTCCTCTTGTAACTTCAATTACCTCTTTAAAATCCAAATCATAAAGTTTTACTTTATAATCTAACGAACTAATATAGGCATCACTTTTCCCTTGAATTATAATTTTTTTACCTTCTTTTAATAACAAATTAATGCCCGCAATTACAAGCAATACAAAAATAACTAAAATGATCAAATTTTTAATTTTAAGTTTTCTTTTTTTCTTCTTCGCCATTCGAATGCACCTCTAGCATAATTATAACATAATCACTTTTATTATTCTATAGGTAGCGTTAAAATAGGTGATGAATTATTTAGTCCACTAAAATAATAACTAGGCACTGTTCCTTGAATTATTTTAAGGGCAATAGGTATGTCAATTGTTACTGTATTAGTTTTAGAAGTGACTGGAAGTATTACTCTTTCCGTTAATACTAAATGGACTGTCGTTTCAATTAAGGCATTATTAATTCCGTAATTAGTTACCTTTGACTTAATATTGGCAATAATATCTCCCATTACTTTAAACCTAACTGGTATTTTAGGACCAAGGTTAGCTAAAAACGTATTATTAAAAACTACTCCTATTGGTATTTCAAAAAAAACTCCCTTTTTAAGCATCTCTTTATCATAACTAATCAAAACATCTTCTCCTAAATCTAATTTTTCTATGTCTCCATCTTGAACATATTTCATATTTAATTGAACTCGATTAATTGCTTTTAATAAAAATTGATTCACTAATACCGGATCAAAATCAATAGTCGTTATTTCTTTTTTTTCGTTCTTATTAAGAATAAATAATTTTTCTACATTTAAAGATTCAGCAACCTCATTGTTTATTGCTTTACTTATTATAAGACTAGCTAATTTTTTAGACTCTATTTCAGCATAATTTAATAATATTGGCGAAACCATTTTATTAATATAATTAAAAGCCATTGTTATTGCTATAATTATTAAGATAATTATTAATAAAACCTTATTTATAGGTTTCCCTTTTTTATTTTTAAAAGAAACTTTTTTTCTTAAATGCATTTTTTTTCTCATACTATCACCTATATAATAATATGAAAAAAAAGAGAAGTTAACTCTTTTCTTTATATTATTTGGCAGGTACAATGGACATATCAAAATTACGTAGTTCATATATTATAAGACCATCTGTATTATTAATTAATTGGCGATTCATCGTAAAAATAATACTTGTTAACTTGGATTTCATTGGTTTTATTTTTATATCAATATTTGGATAATCTCCAATGCCAGTAGTTCCTCCAGGATTAATGATATCTAAAGACGTTGGGAAGAAATATGTAGTTGTATTAACCAAAAGAGAGGAAACAACTACTAGCGGTTGGATATATCCATTTTGAACAGCTTCTTTAATACTTCCAATATATCCATCTTCAAATTTAAGTTTTAAATTAGAAACTTCAATATTTGAACCACCACCACTTAAAAAGTATAAATATATCCTATGCCAATTAAAATTATTTTCAGGATTTTTATCAATTGAATATTCATTTTCACCTTCATATAAAACCTTAAAATTAGATGGGTTTTCTGCATTAGTTAATATACGATTATCATCACTATTAAATGGAGTTAAACAAATTCCATAATTATAATTAATATTAGGAGCATAATTTGTTCCTGAACTACACCATCCACCTAAATCCACACTAGGGTTATTTGTAGAATATAAATTTTGATAATTAGAACTGATGCTTGTTCCATAGTTTGAAACAAGCGTTTTTAATTTATCAATTAAAACAACCGGTTCTTGAAATATTTTTAATAAATTTAAATTAACATCATATCCAACTAAAATTGCATCGCGATGCCCCTTATTAAAGTTTCGCAAATTAACATCATTTGAATAAGTAGAACCAGCAACTATATATTTAGAATCAGATGTTTTTATAATTGAGTTAAATACATCACTGTTAATTCCGCCAAATGCCTTTTTTTGCAAAATACTTCCACTATTATCATACCTAACTAGATAGGCATCAGCATATTCATTGGTAGAAATATTTATTTCGTTCATATCCATATCTTCAGATTTACTATAGCCTGCAACCAAAAATTGATTATTATCTATTTTAACTATACTTTTGAAATAATCATGATCACTTCCACCAAATGATTTTTTCCATAAAACATTAGATAAAGTCTTATCATATTTAACAATAATACCATCGTATAATTCCACTTCTGCTTTGCTTAAACCTGACATATCCCCGTTAATTGAAGCACTTTCTCCAACTAATATATATCCATCATTTACTTCAACAGATTCCTGAAAATTTTCATTTCTGCTACCTTTAAAAGAAGTTTTATATTTTAAATTGCCATCACTATCATATTTTATAACTATAGCATCAGAGTCAGCATAAACAGTATCATAAGATAATCCCGTCATATCATGATCATAAGAACTAGAACCGCCAGATACTAAATATCCATTATCACTTGTTTGTAAAACTTTTACAAAAATTTCATAGTAACTTCCTGAAAAAAAGTTTCTCCATATAGTATTAAAGTTGTTGTCAAACTTAATTATAATTCCTGCACTTCTTGTGCCTGGAGCATTTACATCAGTCATATCCCCATCACGCTTAAGAAGGCAAGCACTACCAACAACAATATAGCCATCATTAACTTTTATAATATCATAAAAATTATCACTACCATTAGTACCTGAAGACCCATAACTTATTTTATGAACAAGATTTCCATTTGTATCATACTTTACTAAAATGGCATCATCTGTTCCACCTTTATACAAACCTTCTAAATCAATATCTTCCGAATTAGTGTAACCCACTGCTGTATAACCGTCATTAGCTACAGTAACAGCACGAAAATAATCATTGTTTGTTCCACCAAAGTTTTTACTCCACTCAACATTACCTTGACTATCAAATTTCACAATAATAGCATCATATTTGCCATTATTACTCGTACCATACTTAGTAATAACTTCAGAATTACTATCACCTACAGCTATATAACCACCATCAGAAGTTTCTTTAACATCATAAAACTGATCTAAGTATTTACCACCATAACTTACATAATGACTTGCAAAGGTACTTGCATTTGTTAAGCAGTCGACATAGGCATTATATTCATACTCTTTTGTAGATACTTTTTCTATTTCAACATAACCTACACATCTGTTTTCTAATTCTAAAGGTAATCTCAATTCATCAACTAGTTTTTTATCAATTAAAGTATCTAAATCGACAGTGCTAACTTCTCCTACATTATTAGGTAAATTCTTACTATCTTTTTTTACTGCTTTAATCATTTCTCCTTGATACCAATCAAAGAATATTTCATTATATAACTGTAGTGAATAAGATACTTTTCTTCCTTCTCTATATAGTAATACTTTTGTATCATCTTCTATTTCCATATTGGTTAGAATATCTACTACATTTGGAGATAGATATTTTTGGTTTTTTAAAGTTTTTATTTCGACATAACTTATATCATTATCCCATATAATACTAGCCGCATTTTTAGCATAATAAAGTTCAGCTGCTCTTTCTATATTTCTTTTGCTTGCTGAAAACGATCCATATCTACTTCTATTTATTAAGTCCATTATGACTGGTGTTGATATAACCGCTATTATTGCTAGAATTATTATTACTGCTAGTAATTCTATTAATGTAAATCCTTTATTTTTCATTAAATCACCTATAATTATCTTTCCAC
>CAYPGI010000077.1:0-4900 GCA_964410275.1 uncultured Muribaculaceae bacterium
GCAATCGTTTTAGTATTATTTATTCTTTTAATAATTATACTTGGGGCTTATATTTAGGTCTCTTTAGAAGAGGAGGTGCTTAGATGACCTGTCCAGATCCTGTAATAAATCCTGTAAAAACCTCTAATAGTTGCGGGTATATAATCATAATTGTATTATATATTTTACTAGCAATTATTCTTGGTTCATGCATTTGGTATTAATAAAAGGAGGGCAACCTCTTTTTTATTGACACTATATATTAAAAAGATTATAATGCTTAATAGGTGAGGATATGAGTATTATAAGTGTAAAGAAGCATTTGAAAAAATACGATAAAGAAAAAGATATAATTGAATTTGATATTTCAACTGCTACTGTGTTAGAAGCAGCCCTAGCTTTAAATGTTGAACCCTCTAGAATAGCTAAAACACTATCTTTTAGATATAGTGATAGTTGTATATTAATAGTGATGGCAGGAGATGCAAGAGTTGATAATAGTAAATTCAAAAATTGTTTTAATATAAAGGCTAGAATGTTGAGCCCTGATGAAGTGTTTGAATTTACTGGTCATCAAATTGGTGGTGTTTGCCCATTTGGATTAAAACAAGATATCGATATTTATTTAGATGAGTCACTAAAAAGATTTGAAACAGTATATCCGGCTTGTGGAAACAGTAATTCTTGTATAGAGTTATCTCTTACCGATTTAGAGAAAATTACAAATTCAAAAAATTGGATTGACATTACTAAAATATAATTTTTATAAAATCCTCTAAAAACCTTTACAAAGTTTTTTTTTTCGCGTAAAATAGTGGTAGACAGTGGATGAAAGTGGAGCAAAGTGGGTGATTTTATGTTTATGGGTGAATATCATCATACAATTGATGATAAAGGTAGACTAACTATTCCATCTAAGATTCGTTATGAATTAGGAGAAATATTTGTAATTACTAGGGGTTTAGATGGTTGCTTATTTGTTTATCCTAAAGATGAATGGATAAATATCATCGGTAAATATAAAGGATTACCTAATACGAAAGATGCTCGTAACTTTATGCGATTTTTCTTATCAGGCGCTGTTGAATGTGAATTTGATAAACAAGGAAGAATAAATATTTCTTCTCCATTAATGAAATATGCTGATTTAAATAAAGAGTGTGTCATTATTGGTGTAAATGATCGACTTGAAGTTTGGAGTAAAGATCGTTGGGAAAACTTTATTAATGAAAACGAAGATAGTTTATCAGATATCGCAGATAATTTATTCGCATCCAATTTAAATATTTAGGTGATATATGCATAAGAGTGTTTTATATGAAGAAGTCTTAAAGTATTTAAATTTAGATGATAGTAGTACAATTGTTGATTGTACACTCGGTTATGGCGGTCACAGTAGTGGCATATTAGAGAGAATTAAAAGGGGTTTTCTTTTCGCCTTTGATCAAGATAGTGAAGCTATTAAATATAGTAAAGAAAGATTAAATAAAATTGGTAATAATTTTGAAATAATTGAAGCCAATTTTATGGATTTAAAAAAAGAATTAGATAAGAGAAATAAAAAAGTAGATGGGATTTTATATGATTTAGGTGTATCTAGTCCTCAATTAGATATCGATGAAAGAGGTTTTAGTTTTCATAATGATGCTAGATTAGATATGAGAATGAATCAAAACAATAAACTTTCTGCTTATGAAGTTGTAAATGAATATTCTTATGAAAAATTAACTGATATTTTTTATCGTTATGGCGAGGAAAAATATGCCAGTAGTATTGCAAAGGGAATCATTAAAAGTAGACCAATTAATACAACTTTAGAGTTAGTTGAAGTAATAAAAGGTAGTGTTCCAGAAAAGTATAAAAGGGATAAACATCCAGCTAGAAAAGTTTTTCAAGCAATTAGGATAGAAGTAAACAACGAATTAGAAGTATTTGAACAAAGTCTGTTACAAGCTTTAGAGTTATTAAATATCAATGGTAGAATTTGTGTTATAACATTTCATTCTTTAGAAGATAGAATATGTAAGCAAGTATTTAAAGAATACAGTTCAATTGATAAAAATTTATCAAAGTTACCAATAATTCCAGATAATCTATTACCTAAATATAAAGTTATTGGTGTTTTTGAACCCACTAAAACAGAAATTGAAGAAAACAATCGTGCTAGAAGTGCAAAACTAAGAGTCATCGAAAGGATAAGATAATATGAAAAAAAGAAGCAAGAAGTTTACAAAAGGTGAAATGATATTATTTTTCAGTATTGTATGTGCAGTTGTTTGTACTTTCTTTATTGAGGTATTCTTCGGTGCGAATATAGGGCACTTAAATATGAGCGTTGAAAAAATAAAATATGATATAACTAGTCAAGAAAAGACTAATGAAAATTTATCAATGCAAGTAAATGAATTAACTTCATTTGATAAAATAAACAATATTGTTAAAGACATGGGATTAGCGTATAATAATGAAAATATAGTTATTGTTAACGAATAATGGGGTGTTAGTATGAAAGAAAGAGTAAAAAAACATAGAGTTAATTGGTATATGACTTTGTTTGTATTCTTTCTTTTTTTTATTGGATTAACATATGTAAAATACCTTTATATAGCTTTATCACCTACTGTTAATGATATTAATTTATCTAAATTTGCTTCTAATAGAAATACCTTTTCAACAACCCTTTATGCCAATAGGGGAACCATTTATGATAAGGACGGTAATACCTTAGCTTTAAATGTATCATCTTATACTGTTATTGCTTATTTAAGTTCAAGTAGAACTGGCAGTAATCCAAAGCCTCTTCATGTAGTAGACATCGATATGACTGCGGAAAGACTTTCTCCTATTCTTAATATGACTAAAGAAAAACTAATTAGTTTATTAAGTAAAAAAGCATATCAAGTTGAATTAGGGCCTGGAGGAAGAGGCATTTCTGTTTCTACCAAATTAGAAATAGAAGCATTAGAATTACCAGGTATATCCTTTATTGAAAACTATAAAAGGTATTATCCTAATGGTGACTTTGCTTCGTATATGATTGGTTATGCTAAACAATATGAAGAAGAAGTCAAAAAAAATAATACTACTTCAATTGAATATAGTACTGTTGGTGAATTAGGAATAGAATTTAAATATGAAGATATTTTAAAAGGAACTAATGGTTATTTAAAATATGAACAAGATCGTTTTGGATATAAAATACCTGATACTTACGAAACTAGAATAGATGCTATTAATGGTAGTGATATATATTTAACAATTGACTCAAATATTCAAAGATTTGTTGAATCAGTAGTTAAAGAATCGTCTAATACTTATAATCCTGAATGGTTTACTCTTACAGTAATGAATGCTAAAACAGGTGATATATTAGGTAGTTCATCAACGCCTTCGTTTAATCCAAATATTAGAAATATCACTAACTATGAAAATCCTTTAGTATCCTATCTTTATGAACCAGGTTCAATTATGAAAATTTATACTTATATGTGTGCCTTAGAATCAGGTAAGTATAATGGCAGTCAAACCTTTAAATCAGGAAATATTAAAATAGGGGATGACACAGTAAGTGATTGGAACAAAGAAGGTTGGGGTACAATAAACTTTGATAAAGGATTTGAGTACTCAAGTAATGTTGGTGTCGCTAATATTTTGCAAACAGTAATTAATAAAAATGATTTAAGAGAATGTCTAACTTCATATGGTTTCAGTGATAATACTGATATTGAATTACCTCGTGAATTAGTAGGACAATTAAATTTTAATTATCCAATTGAAGTTGTAACAGCAGGTTTTGGACAAGGTATTACTACAACTGCTATTCAACAATTACAAGCATTATCTCTTATTGCAAATGATGGAGTAATGTTAAAACCACATATAGTTGATTATATTGTTAATACTAATGATGGTAAAAAGATATATGAAAGCAAAGTTCAAAAAAGCAAGAAATTGGCATCTAGTGAAACAATTGAATATATGAAACAATTAATGCATAACACAATATATGGTAGTGATATAGGAACAACTGGTGGAGCATATGCTATTCCTAACTTTGATATTATTGGTAAAACAGGAACAGCTCAAATATATGATAATAAATTAGGTCAATATTTAAATGGTTATAATGATTATATATATTCATTTGGCGGTATGTTTCCTAAAGATAATCCTGAGATTATTGTGT
Organism: uncultured Muribaculaceae bacterium; assembly: GCA_964410275.1. Taxonomy (GTDB): domain Bacteria; phylum Bacillota_I; class Bacilli_A; order RF39; family UBA660; genus UBA5364. The sequence goes on from CAYPGI010000077.1 coordinate 4,166, forward strand.
ATGTTGCTATGAAAAAGCCAAAGTGGGGCAACAGTGCTGGAGTAGTATCAGCCACCAGATCAGTAATTGAAAATACTGCTAAGTATTTAAATATTTATGATAATCAAACAATTAATACAACGGTATCTAAATATAAACTAGAATCATATAGCAGTAAAAACCTTAATATAGTAAAAGATAAATTAAAGTCTCAAAATATTGACGTCATTGTTTTAGGAAATGGTAGTAAAATAATTAATCAATACCCAAAACAAGGAACAATGGTATTATCTAATGATAAAGTATTTTTATTAACAAACGATAATAACATTTTGATGCCAAATATTATTGGTTGGTCTAGATTAGAAATTATATCTTTATGTAATATTTTAGGTTTAGAATATAATTTTGAAGGTTATGGATATGCGACTAATCAATCAATAGTGGTAGATTCAGCATTAACTGATAAACCAATGTTAGAGGTTGTTTTTGAACAAAAATATATTGTCGAAAATAGTCAAGAAAGTGAATAGTATTCACTTTCTTTGTTATCTTTGATGAAAAAAACAAAAAAATCCAGTATAATAAGACTATACAGTAGGAGGCAGTATGATGAAAGAAAACATAACGTTCACACCATCACTAATACAATAATAAAAGAATATGACATCATAGTAACAGAAACACTCAAAATCAAGAACATGATAAAAAATCACAGACTAGCAAAAAGTATAATGGATGTAACATGGTATGAAA
>CAYPGI010000078.1:0-2647 GCA_964410275.1 uncultured Muribaculaceae bacterium
ATCAATGATATGTTCCATTAGTTCTGTTTGAATCAAAATATTTTTCTTACATCCTAATAATTTTAAAAAGTTTTCAATTGTTAAATGACGCTTTAATAGAAAAGAACCGATCCTTTTTCCTTTATCCGTTAAGGTAACTATGCCATACTTTTCATAGTTTAATAAATCTAGTTCACCTAGTTTTTGAGCCATTTTAGAGACAGATGAATTTCTTACATTTAGTAGTTTTGCTAATTGATTCGTTCTAATATAATTGTTTTCTAAACTATTTCGATAGATCATTTCCAAATAATCTTCCATAGCGGAGGTTATTTTTTTTTCACTATTTTTTAATTCATATCCCCTTACAGTATGAAATTCATTTTCCATATATTCACCTCATTTTTACCTTATATAATATTTTATGTTTTAATGTAACCATAATGAATGTTACTCATATTTTAGTATAGAGAAAACTTTTTTCTCGGGACTAAAATTTAAGGAGATGAATTTTTATGAATGTTAAGCCTTTATTAGAAATACCAGTAAATAAAAAAGCCAAAATTAAAGAAATTATGATAGATGGACCAATTAGAAGAAGATTACTAGATCTTGGTTTAATTGAGGATACTGTTATTGAAGTATTACAAAAAAGTCCTTTTGGAGATCCTATTGCTTATTCAATTAGAGGTGCAGTAATTGCTTTACGTAGTGAGATAACATCAAAGATATTGATTGAAACAGTTTAAGGAGGAATTATGTTTGACAATATTAAAGTAAATAAAAAAAGTGGAAATGATATTGTAATAGCTTTAGCAGGTAATCCTAATGTCGGTAAGAGTACTGTTTTTAATGAATTAACAGGTTTAAATCAGCATACAGGTAATTGGCCTGGTAAGACAGTCAGTATTGCTCAAGGTAATTATGTTTATAATGAAAAAAACTTCATTTTAGTTGATTTACCAGGAACATATTCATTAATGGCTAATTCCGTTGAAGAAGAAGTAGCAAGAGATTTTATTTGCTTTGCTAATCCTGATGTAACAGTAGTCGTAGTAGATGCTACTTGTTTAGAAAGAAATTTAAATTTAGTTCTGCAGACAATAGAAATTACTTCTATGGTTGTTGTATGTGTTAATCTAATGGATGAAGCAAAGAGAAAAAAAATAGAAATTGATCTTGTAAAACTATCGTCTCTCCTTGGAGTACCAGTTATTGGGACTAGTGCTAATAAAGGAAAAGGGTTAGAGGAGTTAATGAAAACAATTGATGAACTTAATAATACCAATCCTATTAGTATTAAATATGATAGTATAATAGAAGAAGAAATAAAACAAGTTGAAAAAGAACTTAAAAATGTAAATAAAAGATGGTTAAGTTTAAAGTTGATTGATGGAGACGAAAAATTACTAGAGTCCATTAACAAATATATCAATTTTGAATCATCGAAATATAATGAATTATTAAAAATTATTGAAGCAAGTAAAAATAATCTATTACTAAAAGGAATGGATAAAAATAAACTTCGCGATAAAATAGTTTCTAGGATTATTAAATTATCTGAAATAATTAGTAAAAAGGTAGTTTCCTTTAAGACAAAAGAATATAACTCAAGAGATCGAAAACTAGATAAGATTCTTACTTCAAAGTTATTTGGAATACCTATTATGTTTGCTCTATTAGGTTTAGTATTTTATATTACTATAGCGGGAGCTAATCTTCCTTCTTCTATTATAGCGGATTTTTTATTTGGAATAGAGAATTATTTAACTGACTTTTTTATTTGGCTAAAAATGCCAGAATGGATTCACAGTGTTTTAGTGTTAGGAATTTATCGAACAGTTGCCTGGGTTATTGCAGTGATGTTACCGCCAATGGCCATCTTTTTCCCGCTATTTACTATTCTCGAAGATTTAGGATATTTACCGAGAATTGCTTTTAATTTAGATAAATTATTTAAAAAAGCTTGTGCTTGTGGTAAACAAGCTTTGACAATGTGTATGGGTTTTGGCTGTAATGCAGTAGGAGTAACAGGATGCAGAATAATTGATTCCCCTAGAGAAAGATTGATCGCTATTATTACTAACAATTTTGTTCCTTGTAATGGAAGGTTTCCTACTTTAATTGCGATTATAACAATGTTTTTTACAGGTATCTTTGCTTCACCATTTCAGTCAATATTTTCAACTTTAATTCTTACAGGAGTAATTGTATTAGGGATTATAATGACTTTACTTGTATCAAAGATTTTGTCTAAAACAATTTTAAAAGGAGTTCCTTCAACTTTTACTTTAGAATTACCCCCATATCGTAAACCTCAAATAGGAAAAATTATAGTGAGGTCTATTTTTAATAGGACACTATTTGTTTTGGGACGTGCAGTTTTAGTAGCGGCTCCAGCAGGATTATTAATATGGATTTTAGCTAATATTAACATCGGAAGTATCAGTATATTATCTCACTTTGCTAATTTTCTTGATCCTTTTGCCTATCTTATTGGACTAGATGGTTATATATTAATGGCTTTCATATTAGGATTTCCTGCTAATGAGATAGTTGTTCCAATAATTATAATGTGTTATATGTCGACTGGAAATATAATTGAATTAGATAATTTAACTAAATTAAAAACTTTATTAATTGATAATGGTTGGACTTGGTTAACAGC
>CAYPGI010000078.1:2684-4899 GCA_964410275.1 uncultured Muribaculaceae bacterium
TTTTTCTTTAATGCATTGGCCATGTGGAACGACATGTTTAACTATAAAAAAAGAAACACAGAGTTGGAAGTGGACCATAATATCGTTTTTAGTACCAACAATAATAGGAATAATCGTTTGTTTTATGGTTGCCAGTATTGTTAGATTATTAGGTTTAATATAAAAAAAGAATCTATGTTATTAGATTCTTTAAAATTATTATTTAATCTTCACACTCAGCAAAAATGTTTATACAAACGCAGCAGTCATTTTTCTTGTCTTTATAACAATCTTTTTCACCCCATGGATGATCCTTGTCACACTCGGTGAAAATATTTATGCAAACACAGTTATCTTTTTTATCTTTGTAACAATCCTTTTTACCGCATGAATGATTCTTGTCACATTTAGCAAAAACGTTTACATAAACGCAGCAATCCTTTTTCTTAAAATAAGTAGTTTCATCTAAAGTGTTTTCTGTATATTCTTCTTCTAACACTATAATACACCTCCTAAGATATAGTTTATTCCGTAGCTTCTTTTTTGAAATAATAAATGTCTTGAGAATAAAAATTTAATAAAAATATTAAATAATATAGTAAAATTAATTACATATTAATATTTAGAAATGTTAATTTATTTAAAAAAAAAATCACTGTAAAGTGATTTTAAAATTTATCTTCTTTTTATCATAAATAAATAAGTTCCAACAGATCCTAGCGATACACCTATGATAGAAGAAATAACTATTATTAATGTATTGTTATCATTTTTTTCTTCGTTATTAGCAAATAGTTCAGCATCTTCTTGAGCAGTAGTAGTATAAATTTTATTTTGATTAGATAAATCAATATTGGCATCATCACTACTGACAGCTCTATTATTTTCATCTTCTAAACGTGTTTTTTCTTCTGGTGAAATAACATCACTAGAACTATTCCCACTATTACCAGCGTCTGGAGCAACCGTAATAGTGTATTCACCATCTTGTGGTTCAATGCTACCTTTTCCATCATCTTTTGCAATGGCATATGCATTATTAGGTAATAATGTTAAACATAATATTAAAGTAACTAAAATTCTTTTCATATTCTCCTCTTTCTTTCTTTTGGTCATATTTAATTTTCTCCTACGAAGACTAAAACCTTGTTATCGTTTATAATAGCTATTCTTAAAGTCTTATCAATGTTTTTGATGCTATAAATGGGAGTACTATATGGTAGTGATTTCACTTCATTATCAGTATAACTAATTATTTTATCTAACATACTTTCTTCAATAACAATACTATCATCATAGATATACTTTTTATCATTATAAATAATAAAATCATTTTCATTACTAGAATTATCTTGAGTATTAAAAAGATCAATTTCAGTTTCACTAGTTGTATTTAGATTATTGTTGTTGTTATCACTAATACTATATATAAATACACATATTATTATACTTGTCATTGCTAATGATAAATGAAATAAATTAATTTTTTTAGAACTTTTCGATTTGTTATTTTTGATAATTCTTTGATATGTTTTTTCTTTTAATTCATCACTTGCAGTAATATTACTAAAAGTATTATAAATCTTATTCATCAAAAATACCCCCCATCATAATTTTTAGACTTTCCCTAGCTCTTTTTAGCCAGGTTCTTATTGTAGCTTCTCGTTTGTTTAAGATTCTAGAAATTTCCTTTGTGGAATAACCTTCGTAGTAGTACAGATATATGACATTACGATAATTTAAGGGTAGAGTAAATATAATACTTAAAATGTCATTATCTTCTTTATTATTAGTTGGAGTAATAATATTTTCATCAAAATTTATGGTTTGATAATATGTTTTTTTCTTTAATATGTTTTTGCAATGATTAGTTGTTACTGTGATAATCCATGCTTTACGATGATTTTCATTTGCAAATATTGGTGACTTTTCAATTATTTTGATGAAAATTTCTTGATAAGCATCTTCAGAATCTAATTGGTTTTTCAAATACATTAGGCATATTCGATAAACCATATTGCTGTAATTATCAATTGTTTCTTTGATATAATCATTTTGATATTTAAGCATTATTTTTACCTCCCTACACTAATAAAACAATTATATACTAAAAAATGTTTCAAATAAATGACACAATATAATTTTTGTATAAAAAACTTTACATTGAATTGAATTAATAAAATGACATTCTAAGATTTGTCAACATCAAGTTTTTATGTTATATTAGATACACTGA
>CAYPGI010000079.1:0-4800 GCA_964410275.1 uncultured Muribaculaceae bacterium
GAATTTATTAATCGTATTGATGAAATTATAATATTTAATACTCTATCTAAAGAAGTTATATATGATATTATTGATAAAATAATAATTGAAATAGAAAAACGTTTAGATGATAAAAAAATAAGACTTACTCTAACTGATAAGGCTAAGAAATTTATCGTTGAAAATGCCTATGATGATAAGTTTGGTGCTCGTCCAATTAAAAGGTTTATTAGTCATAATATTGAAACATTGATTGCGACAGAAATAATTAATGACCATATTAAATATAATAGTACTGTAACTATTGATATTGAAGATAATAAGATAGTTGTAAAATAAACACACAAAAGTGTGTTTTTTCTTGTTTTCATATATAAATTATAGTAAAATTAAACTAATAGAAGGTGAAATATGATAAACATAAAAAGTGATTCGAGGAAAGTACAAAAAGGAGATATCTTTATTGCGCTTCGTGGTATTAGTAGTGATGGGCATGATTATATAGAAAAAGCTATTAGTAATGGTGCTAGTAAAATAATCGCAGAAGTTGGGCAGTATTCTGTTGATACAGAAATAGTTCCTAATACAAGGGACTATTTAAATAAATATTTGGTGGAAAACTACAATAAATATTTAGAAGAAATGACTATTATCGGGATTACTGGTACCAATGGAAAAACGACAAGTGCTTACTTAATATATGATGCATTAAATAAACTAGGAAAAAAATGTGCTTATATAGGGACTGTAGGTTTTTACTTAGATAAAAAAGTAAGTAACTTAGAAAATACAAGTCCAGATGTATGTGATTTATATGATTTAATAATTCAAGCATATGATAAAGATTATCGATATATTGTATTAGAAGCGAGTAGTCAAGGATTAGATGGTGGAAGATTAAATGGGATTCCTTTTGATTATGCAGTGTTCACTAATTTAACACAAGACCATTTAGATCATCATAAGACAATGGAAAACTATGCTATTGCAAAACAATTACTATTTAAAAAGTTAAAACCAAATGGTGTAAGTATTCTTAATTATGATGATAGTTATAAAGATTACTTTGTAACTGATAATACAGTTTATTATGGTATTAATGGTGGAGATTATAAAGTAATTGATTATCAAATGACTAATCAACTTACTAAATTTAAATATCTTTATTTAGACAAAGAATATGAAGTATTGTCACCTTTATTAGGAAGTTATAATATATATAATATGTTAGTGTGTATTGTTGTTTTAAATAAGATTGGAGTCTTACAAGAAGAATTAGAAAAAGTCTTACCAAAACTAAATGCACCGGCAGGAAGAATGGATACTATCACTTATAAAAATAATAGTATTATTGTTGATTATGCTCATACGCCTGATGCTATAGAAAAAATAATTAGTGTCGTTAAAAAGGTTACTAATGGTGATGTTTATGCTGTTTTCGGATGTACTGGGGATAGAGATCGAACTAAAAGACCAATTATGGCCAAAATAGTTACTGATTTATGTAAATGGGCTATCATTACTAATGATGATCCACATTATGAAGATACAAATCAAATAGTTAATGATATGATTGAAGGTTTAAATAATGTTAATTACGAAATATGTCTTGATCGTAAAGAAGCGATTATAAAAGGAATAAGCATGTTAAACAATGAAGATATTTTACTTATACTAGGTAAAGGTCATGAGGAAGCAATGATTATTAAAAATGAAAAAGTTCCTTTTAATGATAAAAAAGTAGTAGTAGAATACTTAAATAATTTGAAGTAGACGAATGAACACTTTAATATATTTGAATAAAATATATTGAGGTGTTTTTATGAATGTAAAAGTAGATTCAAGAAAGGTTATAAAAGGAGATACTTTTGTAGCTTTGAGAAGTGTTAATGATGGGCACCAATATATATTGGATGCTATAAAAAATGGCGCCGAGAGGATTGTCTGTGAAGAAGGTGCTTATGATGTTGAAACAATGATTGTTCCGGATACTAGAAAATATTTAATTGATTATTTAAAAGAAAATTATTATTCTAAAATTAAAAAATTAAAATTAATAGGAGTAACTGGTACTAACGGTAAAACGACTAGTTGTTTTTTGCTTTATCAAGCATTAAATAAGTTGGGAATAAAATGTGCTTATATAGGGACTATAGGTTTTTATATAGATGCCAAAGTATCAGATTTAAACAATACTACTCCTGACATTTTAGATATGTATGAGATGTTACTAAAATGCATTAATGAAGAAGTAAAATATGTGGTTATGGAAGTTAGTAGTCATGCTCTCGACATAGGAAGAGTTGAAGGATTGGAATTTGATTTTGCTATGTTTACTAATCTAACTAGAGATCACTTAAATTATCATAAAACAATGAAAAATTATGCATTGGCTAAACAAAAATTATTTAAAATGTTAAGGAAAGACGGTAAAACAATTGTAAATATTGATGATCGATATCGAAAATATTTTATTGATGAAAAAACAATAACTTACGGATTTAGACCAAGTAAATATAGAATATCTAAATATGGTATTCTTAATAATGAGACAGTATTTAACGTTAACAAAGATCCGTATACAATTAAATTACTCGGTAAACATAATGTACATAATATGTTAAATGTAATAATTGTGTTGAAGGAGTTGAAAATAGACCAAAAGAGAATAAAAAAAATAGTATATGAATTAATTGCGCCACCAGGAAGAATGGATATTATTCGTCATAATGATAATGCTATTATTGTTGATTATGCGCATACACCTGATGCAGTGGAAAAAATAATTAAAGCTGTAAAAGAGTTTGCTAAGAATAAAGTATATACTATTGTTGGTTGTGGAGGAAATCGTGATAAAACAAAAAGAGTACTTATGGCAAAAGTTGCTACTGATTTATCAGACTATGTTATCTTTACTAGTGATAATCCTCGAAATGAAGATCCCAATGAAATTATAAAAGATATGGTTGACAGACTTGACAATATTAATTATGAAATTGAAGTAAATCGTGAAAAGGCAATTAAAAAAGGTATACAAAAACTTAATAATGATGATATACTATTATTGCTTGGGAAGGGACATGAAACCTATCAAATTATTGGAGATAAAAAAATAGATTTTGATGATAAAAAAGTAGTATTAGACAACTTATAGGAGATGATATAGTGTTAATTTTAGCAAAAGCGATGTTAGCAATGATGTTAGGATTTATTGCATCAGTTATATTCGGTCTTATTTTAATACCGTTATTGAAAAGATTTAATGTAAGACAAAAAGTAAGTGTATTTTTAGAAAAAACTCATAATAAAAAGGACGGTACACCAACAATGGGTGGATTAATATTTATTATACCTACTGTAGCGGTAGTTACCTTCTTGCTTTTAACCAATAGAATGGAATTTTCGGAAAATTTATTCATTGTATTATTTGTTTTTTTAGCTTATGCTTTATTGGGATTTGTAGATGATTATCTAATAATAAAAAGAAGACATAATGAAGGCTTGACTGAGATACATAAATTGTTTTGGCAACTAGTGATTGCATTAATATTTTTCTATATATTTATGCGTAGTGGAAACGATCCTATTTTAAATATCTATACACTAGGTATTAATATCGATATGGGATGGTTCTATGGAATATTCTTATTGTTTGTATTAGTGGCTAGCAGTAATGCAGTTAATATTACTGACGGACTTGATGGTTTGGCAGGCGGTTTATCAGCGATTGCTTTCTTAGCTTTTGGTTTAATTTGTTGGAATGCTACATGGGTTGTAGGATACCAAGATATTGCTATATTTTGTTTTATATTAGTTGGAACATTACTAGGGTTTTTAGTATTTAATACTCATCCAGCGCGAATCTTTATGGGAGATAATGGTTCACTATCTCTAGGAGCAACCTTAGCGTCTATTGCTTTAATAACTAGTCATGAAGTAACATTGGTGATAGTAGCAGGAGTATTTGTGATTGAAACACTAGTATCGATAATCCAAATGGTTGGGATAATGGTATTTAAAAGAAAAATATTTATTATGGCACCACTACATCATCACTTTGAAAAAAAAGGATATGCCGAAAATGATATTGTTAAGGGCTTTTGGATTGTTGGTTTAATATTAGGAATGGCAGCAGTTGCATTTGGAGTATGGATATAAAAAAAAGATGTTTATAACATCTTTTTATTTGTGATAACCACCTTGAATTGGTCTAGCAACTTCTGATACAATCATTGCTTCAGGATCTATTTCTTTAATAATGTCAACAACATGATGCCTTTTTTTTCTAACAACAACAATCATTAACACGTTTCTGTTTTTATCCATACCTTTACCATCTAATACAGTAACAGCAAAACCATCATTTCTAATTTTATTAGCAATAACTTCCCCAAAAGTACTATCGACAATAGCAGTCAACATATTACTTCCTAGTGCCATCTTTTGTTCAATCAGACTACCTAAATAAGAACCGACACCAGAACCTACAGCAAAAGCTATAATTTTATATGGATCTTCAGTAATTCCGACAACAACGACTCCGGTAACTATTACCCATACTAATCCAATAATACCTTGAAGGATTGCTCCTAATCCTTTTTTTCCGTTTGCCACAACAATTAATCTTAATGTACCAAGAGCATTTTCAAATACTTTTGATATAAAAATTATTATATATAATGTTATATTCATATTATCACCTATATTTTATTATACCAAATAAAAGGGATTTTGAACCAATAAAATATTTTTGTAGATTAAAATTGAAAGTGCACATTTTTGTGATAAACAAGGTAAATAGTGTGTTTTCAATAGAAAATG
>CAYPGI010000080.1:0-4745 GCA_964410275.1 uncultured Muribaculaceae bacterium
TTTACCAGAACCAGTAGCTCCAATAACTAAACTATGATATTCACCATCATCAACCCATATTTCTTTACCATTATTTATTATTGGTATCCCAGCAACTGGTGAAGTTGATTGTGAAGGATAAACTTTTCTAAGTTCCCTTTTCATTTCACGATCTGTTGACCATCTTGAATATCCTTTTTCCTTTTTAGCGCCAGTTGATATACCGATACCTTTTTCTCGTTCAAAGAAATAGGAAGATACACTCATCATAATTGCGATCAACGCAAAGAAGAAAAACACTAATGTTGGTCCTATAAATTCAGATGTAAAGGCTGGGAAAGGATTAAATCCATGTAATAAGCCTACATCAGCGAATGAAGAAATATTAAGTACTGCGATAGCTACCATGTATAATAACACAATACAAAATATTATAAATATAAGCCAATCTTTAGGTTCTGCTCTAAATTTAAATTTCATCTTGTTCCTCCTACATCATATTTTATTATTTATTGAATGTTTTCCTAAAATAATTAGAAATACTCCTAAAACAATAGCAACAACAACACTGATAAGTATAATTACGGTAGAGTAATTGCTAATAAAATCTTTAAATATTATATCATATCTTTTCTCATCACTATACTTTATATATATATATTCTTCTTTTGTACCTGGATTTAACTTCCAAGTATATATATTATTTTTTTCATCTTCAATATCAGCGTTACTTTCAATCAATTTATTATGTATTTTTATAGTAATGTTTACATCTTCCATATTTATTTGAGTGGGCGATCCAGATTCTAAACCACTCTCATCTGTTTTTTCTGCACCATAAATATTATCGTAATAATAATTTCCTACAGTTTTAATAGAAGTGAACTTATCATTTTCAATAACAGTTAAATTTTCAAATATAGTGTTTAAAATAGGTGACTTTGAATAGTCATTCAAGTTTTTATACTTCATAGTCATCTTAATAAACGAATTGGTTTTTCCTACTCTACTATCATATAAATAATTTTTATAACTTCTGATTGTCTTATATGATTCAATTCTATTCTTTAAAAAAAGTTCAATATCTTCATTTCCTTGTAATATTATTTCATTTGGAATAGTAACTTTAATTTTTTCGGTAACCATATTATTTTCATCAATAACTAAGTCATAATCAGCACTACAACCACTTAATATTATAATAAATAGAAATAATGTTATTAACTTAAATATTTTTTTCATTTAGTTACCTCCGTTTTACGTTCCGAATTATTATAAAAGTCATCCATCAATATAATTTTTTCAAATCTATTACTAGTACACGGTTCTGGTGTAACTACAACACCATGTGCAGCACCTTTAGCTTCGGCAACATAGTATTTACAATTTCCCACGTCGACACCAATAATGATTCCAATATGACCACTATTCCACATTAAATCTCCAGCTTTAACTTTTGAAATAACACTTGGATCTGATGCACTTACTTTATCGTCAGTCAAATTACCTTGACTACCAGAACCTTGGGCATTATTTTGAAAGTAACTTCCCTTATATCCACCATTTGTTATTGACCAAGCTACAAAGCCACTACAATCTAATCCATCAGGCCAATTTGATCCATTAGGTTGCTTGCTAGTACCACCATCATGTGCATTTATTGTTCTAGAGCAACCCCAGTTTGCACTTATTCCTTCGAAAAAATGTTTACCTCCATAAAAGTACGGAACTATAACACCCATTTCACTAGTTAAATATTTAGCAGCAGCAACAGCACCTGCTCGAGTACCATAACCAGCAGCCTCAACTTTGCTCTTTAACATACTTTCTTTTGCTTTAATTTGCTCACTAGTATACATATTACAAGTCATACCACCCGCTAAAGGATTACCTATACCTTGAACAATACCACTAAGAATTGGTTCAGGGTTAATTTTTCTTTTATCTTTATCCCAAATTTCAAAATGTAAGTGGGCTCCAGTAGAACTACCTGTATTTCCCAACAAGCCTATCTGTTCACCAGCATCAACCTTATCTCCTTCTTTGACACTCACAGTATTTAAATGGGCATATAAACTATAATAATCAGGTTTTGAATCACCATCTACATCATGTGAAATAACAACATACCTACCATAACCGCATGTAGGACATTTACTAATATCAGTAACTGCTGTCACAACAACACCAGCGGCAATAGAAGTAACTGGTGAATTTTCACAACCACCCCACGAAAAATCTATTCCTAAATGGTTACAGTCAGTTTTTCCTGTTGGTTTACCTTGTTCAAAACATGTAGCTGTTCCTAATTGGTAGGATCTATCTCCCGATATATAATCCTGCCAATTTTCCCCAGAACCTATTTGAATTGGCAATGAATTCATTCCTCTTATCCTAATGGTTGAATTTCGTGCATCACCTAACAAATATACATATGAATCTCGCATTCCGAAAATAGCATCAACTATACTGTCAACCTCTCTTTTTTGCGATTGAGAAAGGGCATCATAAAATTTAAAATTAAGTAACTTATAATAATCTGTTCCCGCTTCATCAACCTTTAATAGACGATTCTTAAAACGAAGTGGAACATAAACATTTTTTAAATATTCAATATATCGATCATAATCAATATATTTTACAAGCATTGGAATTGCTACCCATTGATATCCAGGTTCTGGTTCTTCCATATCAGAACAATCAAAATTCAATACTGATTTATCAATAATATATTTTATACTTGAAACAAAATTATCTGATACTAATTCATATTTAGCATTGGTAAATTGAGACTCAATATAACCGGCACCATCACCACCATTTGCTCTCTCTTGAGAATATGACCATATGGATGAAGCTAAATTAAGTAAGTTTATTGATCCAACTAAATCTTTAGTAGTATCTGTAAAACCATTTTCAAGTTCCAAAACTATTGAATGTAATAAATCCCCTACAGTATCTACTAAATCTCCCCATGCCCCAGGATTAAATATATTTAACCCAGATGGAGCCTTAGTACATAAAGTGTTAAACTTTGTACTAACTAGGTGACCTACTAATTTTTTTTCTCCTGGCCATAATGTATAGGCACTACCAATATTATCTAAAGCGACATCATAAAAACTTTTGGTTTGTTTTCCATCCACTGCTGGGGGTCCTTGACTATTAAGATTTTCATTACATTTAGATGCATCATAGTCAGGATTGTCTTTTGAACATTTATTATCTGGTGTATATATGGTGGTATCAATCATTTTTGAATAATGAGCTGTAGCTGCTAAAATAGCTACATCAAATTCACCTTCAGAGTAAGGATATTCATTAAATCTTTGGTATTCATTTTTTAATGCTGCAAAATATCCTTCTTCATTTGTAAACCATCCATTACCAGTTGCTAAATTCAACATTTTTTCTGAAGTAGTTACAAAAAATTCACCAACTCCAGCAAAAAATGCTTCTATTTTTTCACCAATATACATAATTGGAAAAATAACAATGCAGGCTACTAATAATCCTAATAAGACATTACCAATAATGGGCATTGCTGCACCTAAAGCCATTACAGCCATTTTGATTTTTTTTATCTTCTTGATTTTTTCTACAGCGTTACCTTTTTTTTTGTTTCCGCCAAGCATTTTACCCATCATTTTACCAAACATTGTTATCACCACCAATTACTATAATTTTAATTCTATAGTCCTCCGCCACTACCGAACGAATCTAATTCTTGTTCTGTTGCAACGATATTTATACGCATTCTTCTGCTTCCACATACAAATAATGCTTCTCCTTGATTATATTTTTTAATACTCTCTTTTTCATTATCATTTAAATCTATTAATCTTGCTAAATCTTCAACAGCCTGTTTCTTAAGCCCCATAACTAAGTAATATGAAGCATTATCAAAGATTGCTTTTCCTTGAGTTATAACAGCAGGATCACTAAAGTCTGTTGGTTGTTGAGTAATCATAATTGTTCCTGTATTATACTTTCTAGCACGTCTTTGAACTTGGGCTAAGAAATCTGCTCCAAGAGTATTGTTTCCTGATAATAAAACGTGTGCTTCATCAATCATAAGTACTGTATTTACACTTTTATTTAAGGTTAAACCCCAAGCATATTTTAATACGTTGAAAAATAAAGCATTTTTAATATTAGTCTCAGCATTCATTAATTCTCTTATATTAAAAACAATAAATTCGCTTTTTGGACTAATAGTTGTATGACCATCAAAATAATATTTTAATTCTTTTATGATTGGTCTTACTTTTAATTCTAATTGTTCTAATATATCTTTTTCATGACTCTTTTCTGGCATTGATAGAAGTTTACCCCTAATAGTAGCATAAACATCTTTCATTGTCGGATAATCAGTTGATTTAAATTTTGAAAAGTCTGACTCAAAACTTATATTAAAACGACGATATGTCTCTTGAATTATTTCACTGAATATATTTATAACATCTTCAGTAGCTGTAGGATCATAATATTTAAAGAAAGCTTTAATAGTTTGAAGTGTTCTTGTAAGAACTGTATAACCTAATCCTTGTTGAAGTTCTTCTTCATCAGCATCCATAACAACTTCAAGAGGGTTGATCATACCATATTCCCCACCCTTACCTAAATCGATAAAGTCACCGCCATAAGTTTTAGCCATATCCTCTAATTCACCTTCAGGGTCAATTGCAACTATTTGATAATCATTTCTAATATGTGTTCTTAGCATCAATTTAGCTGCTGTAGATTTACCACTACCAGATGTCCCT
>CAYPGI010000081.1:0-4648 GCA_964410275.1 uncultured Muribaculaceae bacterium
TCATAATATAAAAAAATGAAGTAGTTATTACTCCATATTATTTACTTTTTTAGTTATACTAGATTTGTGACGCGCACCTGTATTTCCTGTTATTACACCAGCTTTAACAGCTTTATCAATTCTCTTAATAGCGTTTTTTAAATTTTCAGTTGCTTTACTCTTATCTTTACTGATAACCGCTTTTTCAACATTTTTAATCGCAGTTCTCATACTAGATTTGTATTCGTTATTTACTACTTTTTGTTTAGCAACTACTCTAATACGTTTTTCAGCATTTTTCATATTTGGCATAAAATCACCTCCAAGTCATTTAATAAACTAATTTTAACAAATATAATTAAAAAAAGCAATAAAAACTCATTTTTTTGGCAAAATATATATAGGTGATATAATGGAGCATGAAATAAATCTAGAACAATATCATATTAGAACTGATTTAGCAATTGATACAATCAATTCTAAAACTAAGGGAATAATAGTAGAATCTAGTATTATAGATGATGTTAAAATAACAGATGTTAATGTTGAAGAAGAAGGAAGTAAATTAATAAATAAAAAGGTAGGGAAGTATATTACTATTGAATTTAAGGATGTTACTGATTCTATAAATAAAGAAAAGGTTAAAAATATATTTGCTGAGCAATTAAAAAAAATGTTAGAAAAAAGTAATATTAAGGATACAGATAGTTGTCTGATAATTGGATTAGGTAATTCCAAATCCACTCCTGATGCGTTAGGTCCACTTGCAATCAAAGACGTTTTAGTTACTAATCATTTATTTGAGTATGGAGATGTAGTCGATGGATATCGTAGAACGTATGCAGTTACGCCTGGTGTAATGGGAGAGACGGGGATTGAAACTAGCAATTTAATTATGAGTGTAATTCAAAGTGTTAAACCAGATTTTGTTATTGCTATAGATGCTCTTGCCAGTCAATCAGTCGAGAGGGTCAATAAAACAATTCAAATGACTGATACAGGAATACATCCCGGAAGTGGCGTAGGCAATAGTCGTAAAGAGATAAGTTATGAAGTATTAGGTGTACCTATTATTGCTATTGGTGTTCCAACAGTAGTTGATGCCGTAACGATTGTAAGTGATACTATTAATTATATGTTTAAACATTTTTCGTATACTAAACAAAATATTAATAATCCTGTCAACAGGCTTAAAACAAATGTTAATTACTTAGATAAGGATGTAAATGTTGATGAAGAAGATAAAAAGAATTTAATGGGAATGATTGGAGATCTCAGTGATCATGAAATAAAACAATTAGTTTTTGAAGTACTAACTCCAATTGGTTACAATCTAATGGTAACACCTAAAGAAATCGATTTTGTAATAGAAAAATTAAGCAGTGTAATTAGTGATGGAATAAATATTGCTTTACATAAAAATATTGTCAAATGATGTCAAATTGTTGTAAAAATGCTATATTTTTTTTCTTGTTCTTGATATTATTATAATAGGTGGTGGTTATATGGAAAGTGTTGCCAAAAATACTGGGAAAATAGAATCTTTATACCAGAATCAAATGATTAAAAATATGCTTGAAAGAGTATATGTTAAAAATAAAAACGTATTGTCTGATGAAGATTTAAAAAATATAGAGGCGAAATTTTTAGATTTAAGTATAGACTATAATCAAAGATTGAATGAACTAACTGTGATTCATTCTTATACTGGTGAGGAAATAAAGAAATATTTTTCTCCTAGATTAGTTGAACCTATAGTAGAACAATCGTCTTTAGAAAACCCAAAGGTACTCGTAAAAACTCCATCAAAGCCATTTGGTTCTAATTAAAATAAATAAATTATAAAGAAAAATATCAAAACATTTAGTTTTGATATTTTTTTGACATTTTATTCACTCATATAAATATATAATATGAATAATTTAAAGTGGGGTGACATATGAAAAAAAGATTCAAGTTTAAAAAAAGATTTATAAAATATATTTTATATATTATTTTAGTGACGAGTTGTTATCAAATATGTTATGGCATTTTAATTAATATAAAATTGTTTTCCTCAAATGAAGAGTTTCTTAAAGCTTTAATACAAAACTCCAATTATTATTTAAAATATGAAAAAAATAACAATATAGTAAAAACTGTTACTAATTTCTTAATTGATATTGATGTTAATGATCCAACTACTATTATTAATAAGGTTTTTAAAAATGAGACACATAGTGATATAAGAGTAGAGCCGGTATCAAAGCATATAAGTGATCCGAATCCAGAAGCAAAAAAAGATCCGATAGTTTACATATATAATTCTCATCAATTAGAAAATTATGATGGATCAGATTATGAAATATATAATATTACACCCAATGTTATGATGGCTTCATATATACTAAAAGAAAGACTAAATGAAATGGGGATTTCATCTATTGTCGAAGAAGGAAATATAACAGAGTTTATTCAAGCTAATAATTGGAATTATAATTATTCGTATGATGCAAGTAGATATTTTATTAACGAAGCAATTAGTAATTATCCGACTTTAAAGTATTTTATTGACATCCATCGCGATTCGGTTAATAAAAAAGAGGGAACAACTATTGTTGATGGAAAGAACTATGCCAAGATATTATTTGTCGTAGGATTGGCACATCAAAATTATCAAATGAATTTAGATTTAGCAAATGATTTAAATAAGAGAATTGTTTCAGTATATCCAACTTTATGTAGGGGAGTTTTAACAAAAAAAGGAGCGGGTGTCAATGGTATATATAATCAAGATATTAGTCCGAACTCAATATTATTAGAGATTGGTGGATACCAAAACACTATTGATGAAGTAATGAATACAATTAATATAATTGCGCCTATATTAAAGGAGAAAATGGCTAATGAAATATGAAACCGGAATTAAAATAATTCAATATATATTTTATGCTTTATTTATTTGTTTTGTTGTTGTTTATTGTACTTCACTGGCAGGCTATTATGAGTACCAACAAAGGCAAAGAGTGGTTTTGACGGAAGAAAAGATCAAACAATTTGAAGAAGATATAAAAAACGGAAAAAGTATTGATATAGATAATTATGCTCCTGAAAAAGAAACGTTTGATTACGCCCCTAAAAGATTGGGTGGAAAATTATCTGAAGTTATTAGTAAATACACTCGCAAAGGAATAGAAAGTACATTTAAAATGTTGAACAATTTTGTTGAAAGTTAAAAATATATATGTTATAATTATCTTAATAAGAAGGGAGCGGTTACTGTGGAAGGAAAAGAAATGATAAAAATTACTGATTTAGATGGAGTTCAAAAGGATGTAGAGGTTATTGCACACTTTACTCTTGCTATGAACGGTAATGATTATTTAATCTATACTGAAAATAAAACTGATGCAGCTGGTAATGTTGAAATATATACATCTCAAGTTACAGAAAAAGAAGATGGTAGTATTGAATTGTCAGGTGTTGAAGATGAAAACGTATGGACAGAAATAAAAAAAGTTATGGTTGAAATGGCCAAAGGGGAGTAGGTTTTTATGGATAACGAAACAAAGCAATTATACAAAACTGTTGTTAAAGATTTAAGTGGAAAGGCAATTATAAAAGCTACCCCAGCTAGGGTATCTTTTGCTGTTGCTAATTTATTTAAAGGAATTCGTGATGCACATCACCGAAATGTAGAAAGACTTAAGAATTTGGGAATTAATATATCAGCGGCAGCTGGAAATGTAGCAGACACAATTAGTGCTAATTTTCAAAATCTTGTTCAAAACAATGAAAGTAAAAGAGAATTCGTTAACAGTTTTGCTGAAAATGATATGGTTCAAGAAGCAATTGATAATAAAGTTGAATCTAGACATGCTGAAGATGTTCAAAGAAAAGAAGAACTTCTTGCATCAATACAAAGGGACAATAGACTTGTAAATGCAGGAGCAGGTTTTATTATCGATACTTTTCAAGCTGATGTTGAAAAATTAAAAGAACGTGTTATTAAAGAAAAAACAAAACCACATCGTCTTTTAGTTAATAAAATGTTTTTGAATCAGTTTAAAGATGCAGCTGCAGCTAAAAGAATTAGATTAAGAGAAAGAAAAAAATTAAAGATAGCTGTTGCTAAAGAAGTAAGAAACTTTGATAATGTAGCTCACGAAATTAGAAAAAGATATTCTGATAATCCAGCTATGTCATTAGAAAAAATTGAAGAAGAAAGAATGAAATTAGGAGATTCAGCTCTTGATTTTGTAACATTAAGAGAAGGCCTTGGCCATGGTGTTACTGATAAAGAAGTATGGGGAGCATATTTTATAGGAATTGATGAAATGGAAGTAGGAATACCTGCTCCAGAAGTTGCTCCGGTAGAGCCAACAATTGAAGAACCAGTTGTTGCTCCAGTAGAGCCAGCAGTTGAAGAACCAATTGCTACTCCAGTAGAGCCAACAATTACTCCGGAACAAACTGAGTTATATGAAAGGTTAGCTAATGCTGTAAATGTTAGAGCTGAGTCTCTTAGTCAAGAAGAACCAGTTGTTGCTCCAGTAGAGCCAACAGTTGAAGAACCAGTTGTTGCTCCAGTAGAGCCAGCAGTTGAAGAACCAGTTGCTACTCCAGTAGAGCCAACAGTTGAAGAACCAGTTGCTACTCCAGTAGAGCCAACAGTTGAAGAACCAGTTGC
>CAYPGI010000082.1:0-4436 GCA_964410275.1 uncultured Muribaculaceae bacterium
AAAAATAATATGTTTTTCAAAATATTAATTTGTTCATTCAAAGATTTATTTTTACTAAATCTCTCTTTCATTTCCATATAAAACGAGTAATTTATTATAAATTCCTGGCTCTACTTTATTAAGTGTATTAATTGTTAACTCTAAAGATTTTTGATATTCACCTTTAAAGAAAAGTATTTCTGAATTAGTTAAATACTGATCTAAATCTTCTATTGCTGAACGATAACGATTTCCATATATAATTGCCATTTCAGCAAACATCGCAGTTTTCATAATTTCTTTCGTTTTCTTAAATAACTTTAAAACTAAATCTCTTGCTGTGTCAACTCTAGTATTTAAAACTCCAATTGTTATAGGTTTTTTATCTAATTCTTTTACGATTTCTCTAATTGCACTTTGAGCTTCATTTAATTCGACAAAATAAGCTTTTGGAATAACTGGTAAATTATATTCTCTAATTTTCGACTTAGAGTCTTTTAATAATAACTTAACTTCTTCTAATTGTTGTCTTGCTCTAACTTCATCTTCTTTCATACTACTAATCGCATCTAACGAATTATCTAAACGATCTTCTATAGCTGAAAGTTTTAAAGTTAATAGTTCTATTTCTTTAGTTAATTTAGAATAAGCAAATGTACTATTTCCAGTGTGATCTACTAATACTTTATGATCGGCATTTAAGCCCTTTAATTCTTCTCTAATATTAGTTAGTAGTTCCATATCATCATTAGATAAGTTATACACATTTTTAATATCTTCAATTTGACTGAATATATCCGCAATTAAACCGTTTATTTTGTTTAACTTTTTAATAAACGAATCATTAATTTCTTCATAATTTTGTCTATTTATTTTTTCTTTTTCAAAATCATTAAAAATAGAATCAAAATAATCCAATAAAACTTTTAATTCAAATAAACTATCTTCTAAATTTAAAACACGGCTACGAACCATTACATCTTCTAATTTTTTGTTAGCTTCTGAAATGTTATATTCTATATTTAAATAATCAAGTGGATATCCACCACTAACCATTCTTTGGTATGTAGCTTCTGCTTCTGTGATCTTTTTAGGAATAATACTAGTTGCCATTAAGACAATCGCTGGGACTTCTTCAATAACAACTGCCATATGTTTTAACATCTCATCAATTGCTTTAATAATCTTTGTTACTTCTGTATATTCGTTATTTTCCATTACTCTTTCAAAATCTTCAAATCTTTTAGCAATGTTTTCAAATTGTAATGAAATTGATTTAGCTATTTCACCATATTCTCCTCTAGTATCAGTGAATTTTTGAAATAATTCACGATAAGTAGTTTTTAATTTAGTAATAATAATTCGGTTTTTTTCTTCACTGTTAGTTATTTCCTTAATTTCATCCATTAAGAATTCAGAATTAGTTCTAACTTTATATATTTCCATCTCTAATTTAGCAATCTTATATATAGTTCCTTTATAATCCATTTGTGATAATGAAAATTCAGCTTCTAAAATCATTTCAGTTAATTTAGGTATTTGAGTCCCTTTTATAACTTGTAAACGATCTTTCCATTCATTATACATTACTTCTAGTTTTTCATTTTTTAAAAACGATTCGATTTTAGCAAGTTCTGGCATAATAGGCGCACCATCGATTAGATTCTTCTCAATATCAAGTTCGTCAATACGTTTTCTAATATTTTTATTTTTGGTGTTTTGAATTATGTTGAGTACAATTACTACTAAAATAGCTGTGATAAAAAATAAAGATATAGATGTTAATATTGTTTCGTTCATTGTATTCACCTCACTATTATAATTCTATCACATTTTCGACTTTTTTTGCATACTTTTTTAAAATTTTCAATTTATTCCGATTTGACATATTTAATAAAATTAATTATAATATCTTTTGTATTTTTATGGGGGTAATTATAAAAATGAAACAAAATGAATTCACAGCCTTAATCACAGATTATATGGTTATGAAACCAGATGTAAGAAGTATTATTGGATATGGCTCTGCGGTTAAAAAACAAACTAACGATGATGATAGCGAAAAGCAAATAGATTTAATATTAGCTGTTGAAAACGAAATAGCGTGGCATCGATTTAACTATATGATTAATCCAGAAGATTATTCTGAAAAGGGAATTACTTTTATGCAAAAGCACCCTAAATTATTTAATTGGGGGACACCTGTTAATTTTCTTACTTATTTACCGTATAAAAACAACAGTTTCAAATTAGGAATTGTTGAATACGATAACTTGATAGATGATTTAACAAATTGGAAAAGCGGATACCTTGCTGGTAGATTGCAAAAAGCAATTGATGTTGTCGAAAGTGATTCGAAATTAGATAACGCTATCAAAAAGAATCGTGAAAATGCATTAAGGGTAGCTTTAATGTTGTTACCTGAGGAAAGACATAACTTAAATGACTTATATTTTCAATTATGTTCTTTATCATATTTTGGTGATATTAGAATGTACTTTAAAATGGAAAATCCAAATAAAGTAAAAAACATATCTAGCGGAAGTTTTGAGGAACTACACGAAATATATTCTGAAGTTAATAAGGATTTTTATACAATTACAGATGAAACAATTAAAATTAATAAAGAACTATTAATCAGTCAAATCGAAGAACTTCCATGTAGTTTAGTAAATTATATAGCTAAACACAATTTTAATTTTGAACATTTAAATATGGATCAATTTATTTCTTTACAAAACTTGATTAAAGCATATCTCAAAGAGAAGAATTTAAGAAGTAGTACTATCCAACCAATCAAGGGTATCATAATAAACGGAATTCAAAAAACTAAAAAGTATGCCGAACATAAACAAAGAAAAAGCCAACAAAAGTAATATTTTAGTTGACTATTTACATAAAACATAATATAATTATTAATGCGATGTATCTAGCAGCGTTATTCAGAAGATTATAACGTGTTTATTCCCTTTAGGGGTTATTTGTAACTTGTGCTGCAAAGCGAAGATATTAATATAATACACCCTATAACCTGACTGAATAACCTCGATTTATTCGCAAATAGAATGGAGGAAAAAATGTCAAGATACACAGGACCAATTTTTCGTAAAAGCCGTCGTTATGGATTTTCAATTACTGAAACTGGTAAAGATATAGCTAGAAAGCCATATATACCAGGACAACATGGTAAGAAACGCGGTAAGAAATTATCAAACTATGGAATCCAATTACAAGAAAAACAAAAAGTTAAATTCATGTATGGATTAACTGAAAAGCAATTCAGAAAAACATTTGAAGATGCTGGTAAGTTAAAAGGAGTTCATGGTGAAGATTTCTTAAAAATTCTTGAAAGTCGTTTAGATAACCTAGTTTATCGTATCGGATTTGCATCTACTAGAAACGGTGCTAGACAATTAGTTAACCACGGACATATTCTTGTTAATGGAAGCAAAGTCGATATACCATCTTATAGAGTAAAACCTGGCGATGTAATTAGTGTTAAAGAAAACGCTAAAGATATGATTGTTATTAAATCTGCTTTAGAAGCACTAAACAAACGTGTTGAATTTGTTACATATGATGAAGCTAATATGTCAGGAACATTCGTAAGATATCCTGAAAGAGGCGAATTAAACGCTGATATTAACGAATCACTTATTGTTGAATTCTATAATAAATAAAATTAAAAGAATATTGAAAAATATTCTTTTTTTAATTGTAATCTCAACCGCACCACTTTTTGTAAAAATCTAATTCTACATCATATGTTGATTTAAAGTCAAATATTTTCCTTGGCATCGAATTTATATTAAAAGCTATATCGTCTAAATATATCTGTGGTGTTATCTTAAATGATGTCCCTTTTGGTAAATATCTTCTTACTATCGCGTTCATCCTTTCGTTTGTTCCTCTTTGAAATGAACAATATGGATCACATTTATATAACTTTACTCCTAATCTTTTTGCCATTATTCCCATTGTTTTAAATTCTAATCCATTATCTGTTGTTATTGATTTTACTTCTATATTATTTTTTATTATGTATTTATATATTAAATTCGATGTATAGTAATCATATTTATATTCTGCTTTTATTAACCATAATCTCCTTGTACATCTATCTACTATTGATATAATTGCTTGTTTTTCATCTTTCTTACCTAGGATCGAATCTATTTCTAAGTGACCTGGTTCATTTCTTTCTTCTATATATTTTGGTCTTAAACTTATTGGTAAAATCGTTTTATTCTCTAAGTTCCACAAGAAATGTTCCATCATTCCACTTACTTTACTTTTTCGTTTTCTTTTTTTATAACACAACTTTTCTTTTGTTAAAAATATTTTTCCTTGTTCTATCCAGTTATATACTTGTTTTGTAGAAACACATGAAGCAAATAGATGGTTTTTTTTAAATTTATGTACACATACTTCAATCGAATTATTTCTTCTATCGTAAT
>CAYPGI010000083.1:0-4415 GCA_964410275.1 uncultured Muribaculaceae bacterium
AAATAAAATAAAAAAAGTTGCATTTAACTCTTTAAAGAACAAAAGAAAAAGCTTAGACTTGCTATTTTGAAATAAAGATGTTATTATTTAATACGTTTATATATATTTGATTAAATATATGTATATAAATTAAGTGGGAGGCAATGCGGAGCTATTATTACCACTCGCGAAGAATTAAAACAAAAAATATTATGGAGGTGTTTTTCGTGAATAAGGAAGTTGTTAAAGTAATTAAGTTACAAATTGATGCAGGAAAAGCTACACCAGCTCCACCAGTTGGAACTGTTTTAGGACCTGCAGGAATTAATTTACAAGAATTTTGTACTAGATACAACGATGCTACTAAAGAAAAGGTAGGTGACGTTTTACCAGTTGAAATTTCAATCTTTGAAGATAGAACTTTTGACTTCGTAATCAAAACTCCACCAACACCATTCTTAATTAAAAAGTATGCTAAAATTGAAAAAGGTTCTAGTAAAGGTTCTAGCGAAATAGTTGGATCTTTAACTAAAGCTCAAGTAAAAGAAATTGCTGAAATAAAATTACCAGATTTAAATTGTTATGATGTTGAAGAAGCTATGAATATAGTTACTGGCACAGCATTAAATATGGGAATTAAAGTAGAAGAATAACATAGGTTTTACCTATGTGGAAGGAAAAAAATCCGTGAGTACCACATAAGGAGGAAAGAAAATGAAAAAAGGAAAAAAATACGTTGAAGCTAGTAAATTAGTTGATAAAAATAAACTATATACTAAAGAAGAAGCAGTAAGCCTTATTAAAAAGACTTCTGTTACTAAATTTGATGCTTCAGTTGAATTAGCAATTCGTTTAAACTTAGATACTAAACAAGCTGATCAACAATTAAGAGGTGCGCTTGTACTTCCAAATGGAACTGGTAAGACTAAAAAAGTATTAGTACTTGCTAAGGGTGAACAAGCTAAAGCTGCTAAAGAAGCAGGAGCTGACTATGTAGGAGATGCTGATTTATTAACAAAAATCGAAAAAGAAAACTGGTTTGATTTTGATATTATCGTTGCAACTCCAGAAATGATGCCAGCATTAGGTAAAATAGGTAAGGTATTAGGACCTAAAGGATTAATGCCAAACCCAAAAACAGGAACTGTTACAGTAGATACTGCTAAAGCAGTAGCTGATGTAAAAAAAGGTCGTGTTGAATACCGTACTGATAGTTATGGTAATGTTCATATTATCATTGGTAAAGTATCATTTACTGAAACACAATTGTTAGAAAATTTAGTTGCCTTTATATCATTAATTTTCAAAACCAAACCTAGTAGTGTAAAAGGAGAATATGTTAAAAATATTTCACTTAGTACAACTATGGGGCCTGGTGTAAAAATTAATCAAAATTCTTTTGACAATTAATTACTAACATGTTATAATAACGACAGTTCAAAAAATTATATATATTTGGTACCGTAGACAGTAGGAGCTTTTGCTTAATATTTCCTACCGAGGAACTTAAAGAATTTAAGTCTTTCGGCCCTTACTGTGTGTTTGGGCTTTTTTATACGGTATTACACAAAAGAGGAGGTGTAATATGGCAAATGATAAAACTTTAGCGAATAAACAATTAGTAATAGACGAAATTGTTAACAAAGTAAAAGAATCTTCATCAGTAGTATTCTTTGAATATAGTGGTTTAACTGTTCATCAATTAGGCGACTTAAGAAGAAAGTTAAGAAATATTGATTCAGATTTAAAAGTTTATAAAAACACTTTGGCTAAAAGAGCATTAGATACCTTGAACTTCGATATGAACGGAGAATTACAAGGGCCAAAAGCAGTTGTATTTGGAACTGATTCAATTGCGCCAATCAAAGTTCTTGCTGAATATGCAAAAAAATATCCAGCATTAGAATTAAAAATAGGAATTATAGATGGAAAAGTAACAGATCAAAATATGTTAAATACATTAGCTGTTCTACCAACTAAAGAAGAATCTCTTACTATGTTTGCAAGTGGTTTACTACAACATTTAAGAGAATTCGCAATAGGATTAGACCTATATAGTAAAAAATTAGAAAAATAAAAATAAGGAGGAATATAAAATGGCAAAATTAACAAAAGAAGATATTATTAGTGGTTTAAAAGAAATGACAATTTTAGAAGTTAAAGAATTAGTAGACTTAATGAAGGAAGAATTAGGAGTAGATCCAAGTGCTGTAGCTGTTGCTGCACCTTCAGCTGGTGGAGCTGCTACTGAAGAAGGACCAAGTTCAGTTGATGTTGTATTAGTAAGTGCTGGTGCTAACAAAGTTGCTGTAATCAAACTAGTTCGTGAATTAACTGGATTAGGAATCGCTGATGCTAAAGCTATCGCTGATAATGGCGGAGTAGTTAAAGAAAAAGTTGCTAAAGATGAAGCTGATGAAATCAAAGCTAAATTTGATGAAGTTGAAGCTACAGTTGAACTTAAATAAACATAAAAATTGTTTTAGGCCTATACTAAGTTTTTAGTATGGGCTTTAAGCGTTTATAAAAGGACGAGATATAATGGATCATTATTTTACTAACAATTCTAATATAAAAAGCAAAATCACTGATGTAAAAGTATATATAAATAAACAAGAATTTATCTTTTTTACTGATAATGGAGTTTTTTCTAAAAAGGGATTAGATTTTGGAACAAGGACTTTATTGGAAACAATTCCAGTGTTAAGTGGTAGAGTATTAGATTTTGGATGTGGATATGGACCGATTGGTATTTATATTAAAAAAAATAATGAATGCATAGTTGATATGGTTGATATCAATGAAAGAAGCCTTGACCTTGCTAAGAAAAATGCTTTAAAAAATAATGTCGATGTTAACATTTTTAAAAGTGATATTTATAGTAATATTAAAGAAAAATATGACTTTATTATCACTAATCCACCGATAAGAGTGGGTAAAAAAACACTTTATGAAATACTTATGAATGCTAAAAATCATCTTGTTAATAATGGTGAGTTATGGTTAGTAATAAACAAGGATCAAGGAGCTAAATCATTAGTAAAAGATCTAAATGAAGTATATAATGTTGAAATTGTATCAAAAAACAAAGGTTTTTATATAATTCGTGCCGTAAGTAATTGACAAGTTGTATATTTGTTTGCTAAAATTATAAATTGGCGGCATATACTTTAATTGTTGTTAAAAGGGGTTAAAAATTTAATTTATAGGGGTGGAAAAATTGGCATACAAAATGATTAAATATGTAGATCACCGTGAAAGACGCAGTTATGCGAAGACAGAAAATGCAATCGAACTAGAAAATCTTTTAGAAATCCAAAAGAAGTCTTATGATTGGTTTATTACCGAAGGTATAAAAGAAGTATTTGATGATATTTTTCCAGTAGAGAGTTTTACTGGAAATCTTTCGCTAGAATTTGGTAATTATTCTTTCGATGAACCAAGATATTCAATTAAAGGATGTAAAGAAAGATATGCAACATACGCAGCACCAGTAAAAGTAGAAGCTAGACTTTTTAACCAAGAAACTGGTGAAGTAAAAGAACAAGAAATATATTTAGGAGATTTGCCTATTATGACCGAAAGTGGAACTTTCGTTATCAATGGTGCAGAAAGAGTTATCGTTTCACAATTAGTTAGATCGCCAAGTGTTTATTTTACTAAAGAAATTGATAAGAAGAATGGTCGAATTATTGTTTCTTCACAAATTATTCCGACTAGAGGAACATGGTTAGAATATGAAATAGATGCTAGAGATGTAATTTATGTAAGAATTGATCGTACTAGAAAAGTACCTATAACAACATTGCTTAGAGCTTTAGGTTTATCTAATGATGAAGATATCATTGGATTATTTGGGGAAGATAATTACCTACTTAAAACAATTGAAAAAGATACTAATAAGAATACTGATGAATCATTAATTGACATTCATGCTAAATTAAGACCAGGGGAACCTTCGACTTTAGATAGTGCTAAAAATCAATTGATTTCTAGATTTTTTGATGCTTTCCGCTATGATTTAGCAAAAGTAGGACGATATAAATTTAATAAGAAATTAAATGTTGCTGATCGTTTATATAATGCTATTTTAGCTGAAGATATCAAAGTTGGGAAAAAGGTAATATTTGAAAAAGGTACTTTAATTGATCATAAAGTATTAAATGAATTAAAAACTTTATTAGCAGATGGTTATGGAATTAAAGAAGTACCTGTTAATGAAGAATTAGATAATTATAATAAAATACAAATTATTAAAGTATATTCTAAATTTAATCCTGATCTTGTTATCAATGTTATTGGTAATGATCAAACTATTGATGTTAAGAGATTAACTATATCAGATATCTATGCATCTATATCATATTATTTAAACCTTCTAGAAGGTGTTGGAAATTATGATGAAA
Source organism: uncultured Muribaculaceae bacterium (assembly GCA_964410275.1). GTDB lineage: Bacteria > Bacillota_I > Bacilli_A > RF39 > UBA660 > UBA5364. Next base: position 4,386 of record CAYPGI010000083.1, read on the forward strand.
TTGATCATTTATCAAATCGTCGTGTTAGAC
>CAYPGI010000084.1:0-463 GCA_964410275.1 uncultured Muribaculaceae bacterium
AAGCAAGAATTTCTTTTACTTTAGCGTCTACTGTTTCATTGTGATTATATACCGAAACATATATATCATAACTAGCACTGGAATAAAAATCATTACTACCAGTTAAACCATAATTAAGAATCGAAGAGAATGAAATAAATAGTACAATACTAGTAACTAATGAAATAACAGTAATGCGATATTTCTTTTTATTTCGTTTAATATTTTTTAAAGCTATTTCACTTTCAACACCAAATAATGTTTTAATTATTCTATTAGTTCTAATTTTTCTTTTATTAATTTTAATATCATCATTTTGTCTTATAGCGTCAATTGGTGTGATTCTACTAGCTAAAAGAGCCGGTAAAAAGGCAGATATTAGAACAACTAAAATCATAAATACAATTGGGATAATAATAAAAGTAGGATAAGATGATAATCTAAGTGGTATCTCAAATACTGAACTTAATAGATTATTAATTAT
>CAYPGI010000084.1:473-4407 GCA_964410275.1 uncultured Muribaculaceae bacterium
ACTAGAATATAATCCAAAATGCTTTTTTCGTTCCATTACTGATATAGCAAATGAATTATATATTACAACGATACATCCTATCGATATCAAACTTAAAACAATGGCAATAACCGCATACATACTATTCATAATGTTATCGTAATTGCTAACTCCATAAATTGATAATAAACTATTATTATATTGAATATTCTTTTTATCAATATTAAATTCCTTGACTATTTTATCAGTTAAATCATACGTTTTAGAAGGTTTATTAAATCTTATATATAAGTTTACTTCTGAAGGAGTAAGATGACTATAAGTAAAAATAGTATAGCCTGGTGCTGAATAGTTTTCAAAATTACTTCTTTCAACAATACCAACTACTTTATATGTTTTAGTTTCCTTAGGTTCTAAGTAATCTACTTCCGAATTTTGGTATCCTTCAGTATTGTCAGTAACTTTGCCTTCAAGGATACGATTACCAATTTCTAAAGTTATAGTATCTCCTACTTGATATTTAATGTCACCACCAACAATCATATGTTTTGATATTACAACTTCAGTATTGTTTTTAGGAAATACACCTTCTATTAATTCTAATTCATCAAAATACTTTTTATTAACTGAACTAATATAGAGATATGGCTTATATTCATTAACAGGTTCTTCTAAATAAGAAAATCCTATACCGTATTCATAAAAGGTACTTTCTACTTTTTCTAATTTATTGATATCATCATAATCGAATTTTTTTAACATAACATGATAATTACCTGTATATCTTTTTGTACTTTCAATCGCATTATCTCTAATAGTTGAGAATAATAATCCAATACCTACCATTAAAGAAGTTGAAAGAAGAACTCCAATAATTGTTACAATAGTTCTTTTTTTATTCATCTTTAAATGTTTTATTGTTAACTTATTTAATATATTCATTTTACCATCTCATCACTAACTATTTGACCATCATCAATAGTAATAATACGACTTGCATTTCTCGCTAATTCTTGGTTATGGGTAATCATAATAATTGTTTGGTTGTATTTTTGATTAGATAATTTTAATAGATCGATTATATCTTTACTTGCCTTACTATCTAAGTTACCTGTTGGTTCATCAGCAAGTAATAAAGCAGGCTTATTCATAAGACCTCTACCAATTGATACTCTTTGTTGTTGACCACCAGATAATTCATTAGGCAAATGTTTTACTCTGTTTTTTAAATCTAGTACATCAATTAATTCGTTTAAATACTCTTCATCTACTTTTTTGTTATCTAATAATATTGGTAAAGTAATATTTTCAGTAACATTTAAAATAGGTATAAGATTATAAAATTGGTAAATCAAGCCTACTTGTCTTCTTCTAAAAACCGCTAAATCTGTTTCATTTAGTTTATATACATCAATACCATTTACAAATATTTTACCACTAGTTGGTCTATCTACTCCACCTAGTAAATGTAATAATGTACTTTTACCACTACCACTTGCGCCTACTATTGCGACAAACTCTCCTTTTTCTACACTAAAATTTATCTTATTTAAAGCCTTTACTAAAGTATTTCCCTTTCCATAAGTTTTAGTTAAATCTTGGACTTTTAATATTTCCATATAATCACTCTTTCTAAATATATTCATCAAAATAATATTTGACTTCATTAATTTTATATCAAGTTTCGGTTGCAAACTACCAACTTTTAGTTGTTTATTGTCAACTTATGGTTGCTTACATTATTTTATCATTTTATAGATAAAAATACTATATAGAAATTATCCTATAGTTATATATGTTGTCAAAACAATAAATATATTATATAATAGTAATAGAAAATTAATAATTGAAAGGAGTAATTATTAATTAGCGCCAGGACCTTAAATGGTTGACGAGGATAGTAATTATCGAAAGATTCGGCGGATATTACTAGGGACGTGTAATCCTAAGATATATTAAAAAAAGTAAAATCAACATTACAACAAAAAATATATCGCACACATTTTTTTATAATGGAAAAAGGAGTAAAGAAATATGTGTGGAATAATTGGTTATGTAGGCAAAAGTAATAATGCCCTACGTATTATTGTTGACGGTTTAAAAGCCTTAGAATATCGCGGATATGATTCGGCAGGTATTGCTTATTTAAAAAATAATAAAATTGAAATAAAGAAAGAAAAAGGAAAAATTATTAATCTAGAAAATAAAATAGACTTTAATATTAAGTCTAATCTAGGAATTGGACATACAAGATGGGCTACTCATGGTGAGCCTAGTATTCTAAACTCTCATCCTCATAAAGTTGGTAAAATAACTTTAGTTCATAATGGTATTATTGAAAATTATGAAGAAGTAAAAACATTATTAAAAACTTATAATTATAAATTTTCATCAGAAACGGATACTGAAGTTGCTTGTGCTTTAATTGATAAATTATATAAAGAAAAAAATGATATTGTCAAAGTTTTAAATAAAGCAAGTAATCTTATCAGAGGTTCGTATGCTTTTGCTTTAATATGTGATGATGATCCTAATACTATATACGCTACTAGAAAAGATAGTCCCTTAATTATAGCGTTAAAAGATAACGAATATTTTATAGCTAGTGATGTGCCAGCTATATTAAAGAATACTAATGAGTTTATGCTTTTAGACGATTATGATATAGTAAAAATCAATAATGAAGGTTTAAAGATATATAATCAAAAATTAGAAGTTATTAGTAAACAAATTAAAACATTTGAAGGTACTTTTGAAGCAGCTGCGAAAAATGGTTATGAACATTTTATGCTAAAAGAAATCAATGAACAAAGTACTGTTATTAAAGATACAATGTTTCCATATTTAGAAGGCGGTGTTGATAGTTTAATCGATAAGATGCCTGATTTAACTAAATATGATGAGTTTGATATAGTTGCTTGTGGTAGTGCTTATCATACTGGATTAGTTGGTAAAACATTAATTGAAAAATACGCTGATCTTCCGGTTAATGTCGATATAGCTAGTGAATATCGTTATAAAAAATTGTTTTGTAATAAAAAGAAATTATTGATACTAGTTTCACAATCAGGTGAAACAGCTGATACTCTAGCTTGTCTCAGAATTGCTAAAGAACATAATATGGATACCTTAGCTATTGTCAATGTCGTTGGAAGTTCTATTGCTAGAGAAGCAAAAGAAGTATTATATATTAAAGCTGGTTGTGAAATCGCAGTCGCAACTACTAAAGCTTATTTAGCTCAACTTAGTATGTTTTCACTTATTGCTTTAAATTTAGGAATATCAAGAAATAAAATTACTGAAAAGGAATTAAATACTATTGTTCAAGATATTCACAAATTGCCTGAACTGATAAGTGATATCTTAGAAAATAGTTATAAGGACCTTGCAAAAAAGATATATAGAGATGATCATGTATTCTTTATTGGTCGAGGACTTGATTATTGCCTTTCATTAGAAGGAACGCTTAAACTAAAAGAAATTTCATATATTCATAGTGAGGCATATCCAGCTGGCGAATTAAAACATGGTACCATTTCTTTGATTAAAGAAAAAACACCAGTAATATCAATTGTTACTGATGAAAGTATAGCAGAAAAAACAATTAGTAATATAAGGGAAGTAAAAGCTAGAGGGGCGTATGTCATTTTAATTACTACTACCCTATTAGATAAGGATTATGACTTTTGTGATTACAAAATTGTAGTTCCAAATGTTCACCCTATTGTTCAAGCTATATTAGCAGTTATCCCTTTACAATTACTAGCATATGAAGTCGCTAAATTAAAGAAGTGTGATATCGATAAACCTAGAAACTTAGCTAAATCTGTTACTGTAGAATAAAAAAAGAAACGATTATATTTTATAATCGTTTTTTTATTTAAAAATTAAACATCAATATATCTGGTCTAAATAATAGTAATAGTCCAATAATAACCATTAATATCCCACCTAT
>CAYPGI010000085.1:0-4326 GCA_964410275.1 uncultured Muribaculaceae bacterium
CCTATTTCTAATAAAACTCCAGGTACTTTTACTCTTTTACTTAGATACATATCTGTAATTTCTTTTATTTTTCGTCTAGAGTATAAACTTTTTTTAAAACCTTCCTGAATATTCTTAGCTAAAATTTGATTTTTTTCATTAACGTCGTCATAGAATACTTGTGCACCTCTCCACGTACTAGAAGTCTCAGCATTTAAGTGAATGGATAGGTATAAATCACAGTTTGATTTATTTATCAGATTTCCTCTTCTTGATAAGTCACTGCGTTTACGATTGATAGTGTTAGGAACAGCTAAATCATAATCGCCTTCGCGTGTCAAATACACAATAGCTCCTAATTTTTCTAATTCTAGTTGAAGTTTTTTACTGATTGCTAAATTAATATCTGATTCCATTAGATCTTTATGGATGGCTCCTGGATCTACACCACCGTGACCTGGATCAAGATATATTACTTTTCCAAACAAAGGTGCATCAATAGCTCTTACAAAACCGATCGCACATAGACTAATAATGAACAAAAACAAAACACCTATTCTATATTTAAACATAAAAATCACCTAATAAAATATATGTATGTTTTTATTTTATATATTAAAAAAACAAAAGTAGATTGTTATCTACTTTTAATTTACCTTCTCAGAAGAGAGTATATTAAATTTACCTTTATCGTTTTTTATAATTGTTAATTTCATTTTATCAAAATCTTTATCATTTCCAATAACATAATTTTTAAAATCCTTTTGACTACCATAATAGTATAGATACAAATTTCCATCATCTCGTTTATTAGAACGATTAAAGGCATATATTCCCTTACACTTTAAAGATTCAATACTATCTATCTTTTTACCAATAGTTTTCTTGCATAATTCATTGTTAGTTTCTAAAATAGTACCTTTTTCTATGCCATAATACAAACTTTCTTGAGTAATTTCAATATAAGTAAAGTTATTATCATGTGTATACATAGTTACTATATATTGATTATCTACTCTTTCAATATTATCAATTAAGTTTATAAATAACCCACTTCCCCCATGACCAGGATGAAAACAATTTTCAAAGTTTATTTCGTCATTATTATAATCACCACATACAAAGTAATATTCTGATTGAAATGGTATATCTAAAGATACTACTCTTGTTTTATCGATACCTTTAAAATTATCACCAAACAATATCTTTGCTTCTTCATTTATTTTTTCAAAACTAATTGATTCCCTTTTACTTGCACTAACATATGTAACTTCTGTTAACCATTTCATATTTGCATCATTAATATCATTAAAGCTATATATTGGCTTTTGATTACACATTGCATCAGTTGCCAATATACTTTGAACATACTGTTTTAATTCCCATTTTTCACGAGAAGACATTTTAAATTCTTTAGTATCTTTGTTAATTAAAATTTTGTCATAAATAATAACTCCACCAAAACATAATAATAAAATAAATAATAAAATAATTGATAATAAATAATTTTTTTCTTTTTTCACTTCTTACACGCCTTTCTATATACTTCATTTTATGTTAAATATATTCCAAGGATGTTTGTCAGGTAATTCGGTAGTAAATGTTAATAACTCTTTAGTTACAGGATGTAAGAAAGATAAACTTGTTGCGTATAAAGCTATTTGTTCTCCTACCTTACTACTACTATTATATTTTTGATCACCATATAAAGGATAATTACGACTTGCAAATTGAACTCTTATTTGATGTGATCTTCCTGTTTTTAAGTTGATTTTAACTAATGACATATTGTTCTTATAATTCATTAATTCATAGTCTAAAATAGCTTCTTTACCTTTTTCATCTATTCGAACTATGTTTTTGTTATTATCTTTTAATAATTTATCAATAAATGTTCCATTATTATGAATCTTATTTAATACGATTGCTTGGTATTCTTTTTTCATTTGATGATTTCTTATTTGTTCACTTAATCTTGAAGCACATTTAGATGTTTTGGCAAATACCATTATACCACCTACTGGTCTATCCAACCTGTGGACAAGGCCTAAATAGACATTACCCGGTTTATTATATTTTTCTTTAACATAATTTTTCAACATTGTTAGAAAATCCAAATCTCGACTTTCATCTTCTTGAACTGGAACATTTACCGGTTTTACAACAACTAATAAATGATTGTCTTCATATATTACTTTAATCATTGCTTTCCCATCTACCATATATACCACAAGGTAAAATCAAATTATCTCTAGTAATAGGCAGTCCTATTTCTCCAGCATCAATTTTGCCATTAGAATATAAAGGTAAAATAGTAGTTCTTAAAATATTTTCTAGAACAATACTCGATATCCCAGTTGTATATGAATTAATTAAAAAGAATAATGGTTCATCACTTAGTATTTTAAGACAAGCATTTATTAAATGGTAAATATTGTCTTCAAACTTCCAAACTTCACCATTAGGTCCCCTTCCATAACTAGGAGGATCCATAACAATACCATCATATTTATTGCCTCGACGATATTCTCTTTCAACAAATTTAAGACAATCATCAACGATAAATCTAATGGAATTGCTTTCGAGATTAGATAGTTTCATATTTTCTTTTGCCCATTCTGTCATCCCTTTAGAAGCATCAACTTGAACAACATCCGCACCTGCTTTTGAGCAAGCCATAGTGGCGGCCCCTGTATAAGCAAATAAATTTAATACTCTAACCTTTTTCTTACTCTTTTTAATTTTATTAATCATAAAATCCCAATTAGTTGCTTGTTCAGGAAACAAACCTGTATGCTTAAAATTAGTTGGACTTACTTTAAAAGTTAAATCTTTATAATTTATAGTCCAATAATCTGGTAATTTAGATTTAAATTCCCAGTAGCCACCACCCTTATCAGTTCTAAAATAGTGACCATCTACTTTATTCCAAACTTCATTATTAGAAATTATCCACATAGCTTGTGGATCTGGTCTTCTTAATGTTACTTTTCCCCATCTTTCTAACTTTTCACCATTTCCTGCATCTAGGCATTCATAATCTTGCCATTCATTACTTAAGCGCATTTTTCACTTCCTAATCTTCTACTTTGCTGATTGCTTCTTTTATAACATTAATAGAATTTATCATCTTATTTTCTTCTTCTTCATTTAATTTTAAATATATTCTTTCCCTTAAACCGTCTTTATTTATAATTGAAGGACCACCAATAAAGATATCATTTGTACTATCATATGAAGAAACTGTTATAACACTATTTTCATCACCTAAAATAGCGTTTGTTATTCTTACTAAGCACATTCCTATACCATAATAAGTAGCTCCCTTACGATTGATTATTTCGTAAGCTGCTTCTTTAACATCCAAGCATATTTTACCCATTTCTTCTTTATTTAGATACTCATCTATACTTTGTAATCCTACTCTGGCATTACTCCAAGCTACAAACTCACTATCTCCATGTTCTCCCATTACATAAGCATGAATATTTTTAGGATTAATATCTAATTCACTACCAATCATATAGCGTAATCTCGCTGTATCTAAACTTGTGCCACTTCCAATAATCTTATTATGTGATAAATTAGAATACTTCCATGTCAAATATGTCATTATATCTAAGGGATTAGTAGCAATCAAGAATATCCCTTTAAAACCATTATTCATTACTTCAGTAATAATCTTTTTAAATATCTTACTATTCTTATTAATCAAATCCATTCTCGTTTCCCCAGGATTTTGATTAGCACCAGCCGCAATACAAATAATATTTGCATCCTTACAGTCAGCATAACTACCTACAGTAATTTTAATTTTTGAAGGTGCAAAAGCTAAACAATGGTTTAAATCCATTACTTCTCCTTCAATTCTTTTAGTATCTAAATCAATTAAAGCTAATTCTTGAACATTAGTTTTTTGATTTAGTAAAGCATAAGCATAACTCATTCCTACATTTCCACAGCCAATTATTACAACTTTGTTATTCATATTATCACCTTTCTAAAAGTAACTTTTTACAATGCTTGCTGATTCAATATAAACCAATAACTTCTCTTCATATGTTTCCCCAATCATATCATATAAATCATATTCTAAGACAATTGTTTCATTATAGTTAAGATTCTTAAGATATAAAATAGCTTTAATCCATTTACTCTTATTTGGATCTTTGAAATAAAGTGCCATATGATCGTTGTCATGTAAGAAAGTGTGAATATGGACATTAACTAATTTACTTATCAATATTTCATTTAAATCAATTATATTTCCATAGTTTAAAATTTCATGTCCTATATCATATGTAAACATTAAATCATTATTATTAGCTAGAATTTTAATTATTTGTT
>CAYPGI010000086.1:0-4316 GCA_964410275.1 uncultured Muribaculaceae bacterium
TTATATCATTTTTCCCTTTTTTATAAATTTTTCCCACTTTTACTTTACTTCACCTTTAGGTGGTATTATGAAAAGGGCTATTGTTCTTTCTGGTGGAGGAGCTAAAGGTGCTTATCAAGTAGGAGTATGGAGAGCGCTTAGAAGATTGGGAATTAAATATGATATTGTAACAGGTACATCAATAGGCGCAATTAATGGTTTAATGATGGTTCAAAAAGAATTTTATAAGACATATTACTTATGGTCTAATATTACTTTTGATTCAATATACGACACCACTTTTCCTGAAAAGCATGATACAGTTGGCGAACTATTAAGTGTATATAAAAAATATGCAAGCCAAATTATAAAAAATGGTGGAGTAGAAACAAGAAAAATGGCTTTATTTATTGATAAAATCTTTAATGAAAGAAAGTTCTATAATTCTAAAATTGATTACGGATTAGTTACATTTAATCTTTCGGCATTAAAGCCTGTTATGATGACTAAAAAGACATTAAAAAGTAAAAATATTAGAGATTATGTCTTAGCATCAGGTACTTGCTTTCCTGCTTTTAAGAAAACAGCTATCAATGATGAAAAATATATTGATGGAGGATATTATGACAATCTTCCTATTAATTTAGCGGTTGATTTAGGAGCAACAGAAATCATTGCGGTTGATTTAGGATCTATAGGATTGACTAAAAAGAATAAAAAAGATATTAAGATAACTTATATCAAACCACGCAATAATATAGGGTCATTATTATTGTTTGATAAAGTAATAGCTAGAAGAGCATTAAAATATGGTTATAATGATACAATGAAAGTCTATAATAAATTAGAAGGTAACAAATATACTTTTAAAAAAAATCATTTAGAAAAAAATTATTTAACTTTTGGTGATGATTTTGTTAATACTTGTAAAGAGTTATTGGTTAATAAAAAAGTAATTTATGAGGGAATTCTTAAATTATCAATTTTTAATAAATTAATTAATTCAAATAATAAACAAAGTATCATAAAAATAATGAATGACAATTTAGAATATTTAGGTAAAATATATGGTATAGATGACACATCTATTTATAGTATTAATAGATATAATAGACTACTAAAAATGAAATTAAATGAATCAGAATCTATTAGTGTTGAATATATTAATAAAAAGATAAGAAATAAAGACTTCAAAGAACTATTTAACAGTAAGTCTATTGTTAAATATATATATAATTTGATGATAAATCAGAATAAACAAAAAGAATTGCATAAAATTGCTTATATATTTCCTAAAGAATTCATTGCTTCTTTATATATGGTGGTTATTAATAAAAACTAGATAATCTAGTTTTTTTATGTTATAATTCTTCTAGGTGATAATATGTATAAACGATGGTACCTGATTATTTAATATTAATTAGGAGGAGAAAATATGGATAAAAAAAATATATTAACAGGCGATCGTCCAACTGGAAGATTGCATTTAGGTCATTACTTTGGAGCATTAAAAAATAGAGTAGAACTACAAGAAAAATATAATACTTATGTGATTATTGCGGATGTTCAAGCTCTGACTGATAATTTTAACAAGCCTGAGAAAGTAAGAGAAAATATTAGAGAAGTAGCAATTGATAACTTATCAGTAGGAATAGATCCAGATAAATCTGTTATATTCATCCAATCAATGATTCCTGAAATCGCTGAATTAACAGTGTTTTATTCAAATCTAGTAACTATTTCTAGGTTGTACCGTAATCCGACTGTAAAAAGTGAAATAGCTCAGAAAAAGGGGTTATTTGGTGAAAAAGGAGAAGGCGTTACTTATGGCTTTTTAGGTTACCCAGTAAGCCAAGCAGCTGATATCACTGCATTCGATGGAGCTCTAGTCCCAGTTGGAGAAGATCAACTACCTGTTTTAGAACAAACTAGAGAAATAGTAAGAAAATTTAATCATACTTATGGTGATACTTTAATTGAACCAGAACACTTATTGAGTTCTAGTCCAAGAATAAAGGGATTAGATGGTAATGAAAAAATGGGTAAGAGCTTAGGAAATGCTATCTACTTAGCGGACTCTAAAGAAGAAGTTAGTGCAAAGATTATGAATGCAGTAACAGACCCTCAAAAGATAAAAAAAGATGATCCCGCAGACCCTGATGTATGTATGGTTTATTACTATCATAAATTAGTAAGTAAAGATAATTTAGCAACCATTAATAGTGAGTGTCGAAATGGATCACGTGGATGTGTAAATTGTAAAAAAGAACTAATTGCTAACATGCTAGAATTTTTAAAACCAATTCAAGAGAAAAGAAAATACTATGAAGACCATCCAGAAGTTGTTGATAAGATATTAATTGAAGGAACAAATAAAGCACGAAAAAAAGCTTCTGAAGTAATGAAAAGAGTTAAAAAGAATATGAAAATTGATTATTATGAATAATCATTTTTTTATTTTGCTTTTATATTATAAAGAGAAAAGGTAATATATTGCTAAAGTATAGTTATTTTACGAAAACAGTGTATCAATACTGTCAAGGTAAAAACAATTTATATAAAAACATTCATAATTTATTAACATTGAATAAACAAGTGCTTTTTTTCATAAAATTATGTGAGGTGGATATATGAAAAATGATATAAATTATTATTATAATTTAGTGACTAATGATATCCATCAAACAGGTAAAAAATACTATTTTACGATTAATGAAGAACAATATGTTTTTATTCCATATGATCGATTAATTAATGATATAAATAATTTATATGAAATAAGTATTAATCTATTTCGCCAAAATATATATTGTCATCAAATAGTAATGAATAATAAAAAAGAGTTAGTTACTAATCTTAATGGTGAACCGTATATTTTATTAAGGATATATATTAACAATAATGAGAAAATTAACATTAATGATATTTTTTATTGTAATTTTATTGCAGTAGGTAACCAATATGAATCATTAAAAAAAAATAATTGGTATTCTTTATGGACTAGAAAAATTGATTATTATGAGGAACAAATTAGAGAATTTGGAAAAAAACATCCCTTAATCAGAGAAAGTTTTAGTTATTTTATCGGAGTAACTGAAACAGGAATAATGTTGTTACAAAATAGTGGAATAACTGATAATTCATTAGTTATAGGTCATAAAAGAATTAAACAAAATACTAATTACTTTGAATTATATAATCCTCTTAATTTTGTGATTGATTGTAAGGCCAGAAATTTTAGTGAGTATATAAAAGATTCATATATTAATGATAAAATAACAATAGAAGAAATTAAAGACTATTTAAAGTATAGTAATTTAAATAGTAACGAATTATATATGTTTTTTATTAGATTATTTTATCCTTCTTTTTATTTTGATGTATATGATGATATTATTTTAAATCAAACAGACGAAAAGGAATTAGAAGAATCAATAAAAAAAATACCGAAGTATGAAACCTTAATAAAAGAAATGTATTTATTTCTTAAAAATTATGTTTCTATACCCGATATTGAATGGATAATAAAAATATAGGCTTAGCCTATATTTATTACTTGAGTTACTTCTGGAACCTCTTCGATGATTGCGGCTTCAATACCGCTTTTTAAAGTTAAATCTAACATATGACAATTGGCACATGCGCCAGTCATTTTTATATAAACTACATTATCCTCATAGCTAACAAATTCAACGTTTCCACCATCATTCATCAAAAAAGGTCTTAAGCGATCAATTATTTCTCTGATCTTCAATTCATCATTGCTCATTCTATCACCACCTTCATTATACAATAATTTAATATTTATGTAAATGCTTTTTCTTTTAAACATTATGTGCTATAATTTTACATAGGGGTGTGAAATATGACGGTATATAAGAAAGGAAAAATCGTAAAAGCTGCAGTCACAGGAATAGAAAGTTATGGTATTTTTGTATCATTAGATGAATACTATAGTGGACTAATTCATATTTCTGAAATATCACATGGCTTTGTAAAAGATATAACTGATTTTGTTAATATTGGAGATATTATTGATGTAGAAGTTTTAGATGTTGATGAAGATCACTTTCAATTAAAGTTAAGTATTAAGAATATTAATTATAAAAGAAACCGTAATATTAAAAGAAAAAAAATAAAAGAAACTAGTTTAGGTTTCAAAACATTAGCTTATAAATTACCTATATGGATTGATGAAAGTTTACAAAAAATCAAAAACTAAAGTATATTGTATTGACAAAAAAAATTATAAATGATATATTTAATTACGTCCAAACGTTTTGGGCGATTAGCTCAGTTGGTTAGAGCACCTGCCTTACAAGCAGGGGGTCGTAGGT
>CAYPGI010000087.1:0-4064 GCA_964410275.1 uncultured Muribaculaceae bacterium
TAACTATTTTACAAAGATATGGTGCATATAATGCTGCTAATATGGATGGAGGAGCTTCAACTGCTCTAGCCGTTGAAGGAAAATTAATAAATAAACCATGTGGTCAATACACGATTGACGGTCAAAGAAAATTACCTAATGCATGGATAGTGAAGTGATTATATTATCACTTTTTTATTTGTGATATAATTAGAATGAGGTGATATTATGCCAGAATTACCAGAAGTAGAAACAGTTAAAGAATCATTAAAAAAACATATATTAAATAAAAGAATAGTGGGTGTTAATATTTACTATTCAAATATAATCGAATACCCTACTAGTGATGAGTTTAAAGAAAGAATCATCAATCAAATAATTCATAATATTGAAAGAAGAGGAAAGTGGTTGATGTTTGAATTAGATGACTATTACTTATTAAGTCATTTAAGAATGGAAGGAAAATATAATTTAACATCTTTAAATACTGTTATAAATAAACATGAACATATATCGTTTATATTAGATAATAATATTGAACTTAGATATCAAGATACCAGAAAGTTTGGTCGCATGCATCTAATCGATAAGGAAGATATCCTCAAGACTAAACCTCTAAATGAGTTAGGATTAGAGCCGTGGGATAATAACTTAACAATCGAATACCTAAAATTAAAATATAAAAATAAAAAATTACCTATTAAAACGGTAATTTTAGATCAAAGTATTATTGTTGGTATTGGCAATATATACGCTGACGAAATATTATTTTTAAGTAAAATTAACCCTTTAAAGCAAAGCAATAAATTAACCAAAAAGGAATTACAAAGTATTATTGATAATACCAAGAATGTTTTAGATAAGGCTATCTTGTCTGGTGGTACTACTATTAGGACTTATAGTGCTCCTGGAGGTATTCATGGTAGATTTCAACAAGAGTTATTAGTTCATAATCAAATAGGAAAACCTTGTACTATTTGTAAGAATGAAATACTTAAAATAAAAGTTAATGGTAGAGGAACATATTATTGTCCCAAATGTCAAAAATAGAAGTTAAACTTCTATTTTTTTATGATCGGTTTAGATTTATATTCTAGTTCAATTAGATCATTATTATTAGAAATAGATGCATAAATACTGTTTGCTCTAAATTCTAAATCTAACATCTTGTTTTCGATATCTGAATACTTAGTTATAATAGGAATATCAATATTTTTTTTAATATTGTTTAAAAAATTTTGACCTTTACTATTAAAACCTAATACTTTTATATATTCAATATTGCTGAAATTCTTAGCTTCTTCTTTAGTGAAGTTACAAAGAATATGAGTAAACATTCTATTTAACTTGTTGTAAGTATACCTTTTAGTTTTACAATTCATTATTAATTCATCAAGGGTATTACTAGTTAATATATATTTTTTAATTCTGTTTTCTAATCCCTCATCAACTGTTTGATAAATAGATAAGTTATCAATACTACTTACTATTTTATATTTTAAATAATCAAAATATTTATCTACTATTACTATATTACCAGTTAGATATTGAAAAGTTAGATCAGGAACAAATGATTTTATATCTTTGTTTTCTTTTAAGGCTTTTCTTATACTAGTGGCACTACTTATTTGATCATCTAATTCTAATGAATGATAATCATTAGTTCTTTTTATACAAAAAGGTTTTATATTGCTATTTTGTTTTTTAATTTCTTTAATATAACTAATACCGAGTAGATCATTAGGCTCTTTAATATTAAAATCCGTTAAATCATTTAAAGCCTTTGATAAAGCAGTAGGATAATTAATACCTTCATCTAAATACTTCTTTACTGTTTTTTCATAATCTTTATTATTTAGTTGGCAATCAACTAAATTTTCTAATAACTTAGCATCGCCTTTTTCGCTACCAAAAACTAGATTATCTACTTTTAAGGTATTAAGTATTTGAATAGCCCCTCTAGCAAAGATATCCGCACTTTGACTAGCAAAAGGAAAAGGAAGTTCAATAACTAAATCAGCGCCATAGTTTAGAGCTATTGATGTCTTATCCCATTTATTTAATATACTAGGGTTACCTCTTTGAAGAAAGGATCCACCTAATACTAATACAACAATATGATCAGGATATAATTCTTTTGTTTTATTTAAATGAAATAAATGACCATTGTGAAAGGGATTGTATTCACAAATTATACCAACACTTTTCATAAAATCACCACTTTCATTTTAACATAAAAATCTAAAAAATATTGCTTTTTTCCTATAATTTGTTATAATATTGATGCTGGTGATGAAAATGAAAATAGAAATTATTAGACTTATGAGTAATTTAGATGAATATATTGATATTGATGAGTATTATACTTTTAATGAATCATATTTATCTAAAACAGATTTATTAAGACTTGATAACGTTCATATAAGTGGTTCTATTACTAAAGATAACTTAGATAATTTAATTCTTAGTTTAAAGATTGAAGGGGTAATGGTCTTACCTTGCGCCGTAACTTTAGAACCAGTTGATTATCCTTTTACTGTAAAATTAGAGGATAATTTAGAAGAATTATTAAAAGAAATAGATGAAAATCCTCAAAAATTAGAAAAAACTATTGATATTTTACCGATTATATGGGAGAATGTATTAATGGAAATGCCGATGAAAGTTACTAGTCCTAAAGCTAAAGATATAAAGATGTCTGGCGATGGATGGAAAATGGTAACTGAGGAGAAAATGGAGATTAATCCAGAATTAGAAAAGTTAAAGGATTTATTATAGAATAGAGGTGTTATGATGAAATTAAATATTCAATTATTTGCAGTTCCTTTCAGAAAAATTAGTAAGACTAGAGGAAGAATGAGAAGAACTCATTATAAATTAACTGAAAATGATACAACTAAATGTCCAAAGTGTGGCGCTGATATTAGACCACATAGAGTATGTGCTAAATGTGGTACATATAAAGGTAAAGAAGTAGTAAAACAAGAAGAAGCAACTAAATAAAAGGTTGTTTTTTTTTACTATAATTGTTATAATTACGGTAAGGATAGGTGCTTATGAAAAAGAAGAATGGTTTTACATTAGTTGAATTATTAGGAGTTATAGTAATATTATCTCTTATTGTTATTGTGGCAAGTCCGCCAATACTTGAAAGATTAAAAAAAGCAGAAACTGAAATTGATAAGGCTAGTATGGCTTTAATTGAGTCAGCAGTTGATTCATTTCTAGATGATAATTCTGATCCATATTCAAATATAAATGGTAATACTTATTGCTTATCTTTACAACAATTAGTGGATTCTGGCAAATTAAAAAAGCCGGTATTAAACGCTAAGTCAGGAAAAACAATTGATCTTAATACTTTAATGGAAGTTAAAATTATTAATCAAAATATGGATATTATTGTTAATAATGAATGTAAAGAATATTGGAGTCCATCTATTCCTGAGTTAACAACAGGAATGATACCGGTTAAATGGGATAATGGAAATTGGGTAAAAGCGGATGTAACTCAAAGTTGGTATGATTATAGTTCACAGGAATGGGCAAATGCTGTGACAGTAACAAGTACAAATAGAACTCAATATGAAAGTGACGAATGGATAGGGGAAATAATTCCAATTGAAGATATCAATACCATGTGGGTATGGATACCAAGATATAAATATGTCATACCAGCTGGAAGTGGAGCAAGAGAAATAAATATTGTATTTGAATCAAAGGCAACAACAAAATCTACAGGTAATGCAATAGGTACAAATTATTTAACACATCCAGCATTTACTTTTGGAACAACAGAACTATCAGGAATATGGGTAGGAAAATTTGAAACGACTGGAACTATTGCAACACCAACCATATTACCCAATACAGAATCACTGCGAAGTCAAACAGTAAAAGCGATGTATGATGCATCAAGGGCAATGCAAAATAATACAACTTATGGAACAAGTACAGACGGAAATATCCATATGGCTAAAGATAGTGAATGGGGAGCAGTAGCCTATCTATCACAAAGCCAATACGGTAAGTATGGAAATAGTATGTATACAGGAGCCAATAAAGAAATATATCAAAATAAATCA
>CAYPGI010000088.1:0-4015 GCA_964410275.1 uncultured Muribaculaceae bacterium
GGTGGCAATTTAACTGCTTCTTCAGGACTAACAAATACATCTTTATTAGTTATGTATCCACCTTGAATTGAAATATCAAGATTATTTTCCATACTTCTACCAAAAGTCGCAACCTTACGGTCGTTTCTCTTACAAGTATCAATAATATGTTTTAAACGATAAATATTAGAAGCAAAAGTCGCGATTATTATTCTACCTTTATGTCTAGTAAAAATATCGGATAAAGCTTCATCCACTTTTGATTCACTCATTGAAAATCCATCATTTAAAGCATTAGTACTATCACTTAGTAGTAATGATACACCCTTTTTACCAATCTCAGCCATCTTATGTAAGTTAGCCATTGGTCCAATAGGTGTTAAATCAAATTTAAAGTCACCTGTTGATACGATTGTACCATTTGGTGTATGCACACATATTCCGTGTGAATCTGGTATCGAGTGAGTCGTTTTAAAAAACTCAACTTCAAAGTTTTTAAATTTAACTTTTACATCTTCTGATAAAATTTGAATGTTTTTAAATTGAATATTTCTTTCCTCTAATTTTTTCTTTATCAAACCAACTGCTTGGTTAGGTGCATAAATTATTGGAATATTAACTGCTTGTAATAAAAAAGGTATTCCTCCGATATGATCTTCATGACCATGGGTAATAAATAATGCTTTTATTTTAGATTCATTCTTTTTTAAAAAAGTAAAATCAGGAATAACATAATCAATTCCCATTAACTCTCCCGCCGGGAAAGTTACACCCGCATCCATAATAATAATTTCATTTTGTGCTGCTAAAATATTAATTGCACGCTTTAATTTTTTCCTACTTCACCAAGTCCACCTAAAGCAAACACTTTAGTATCTCCGCCTTCGAAAAATTTCATATAAACTCCTTTCTATATAAATTCATAAAAATTTAACTATATAATTATATCTTGTTTTTAATCTTTTGTCTAGTAAGCACATAAATAAATAGTAACAAATGTATTTTTATGCTAGTATTTTAATAATAAATGGTGTAAAATGTATATAGTAATAGTGGGTGAAAAAATGGGATTATTTGATAAATTTAAGAAAATTTTCAACGTTGAAAACAATAAAGATATCCATGTTTATGAAAAAGGATTAGAAAAGTCTAGAAATGATTTTGTTTCAAAATTAAATGTTTTAAACAGTAAATATAAAAAAGTTAACAGCGAATATTTTGAAGAACTAGAAGAAATACTAATTATGGCTGATATAGGTGTAAATACTGTTATGGAATTTATTGATCGCTTGAAGAAGAGAGTTAAGAACGAAAATATTGTTTCTTCAGAAGATTTAAAAGAAGTAATTGTAGACGAAATGTTTATTATATATATCAATAATGAAGTTATTGTCAATAAGATAAACTATAGTGATAATGGGCCAACAGTAATACTATTTGTTGGTGTTAATGGCGTAGGGAAGACAACTACTATTGGTAAAATAGCGCATAAATTAATAAATGAAAACAAAAAAGTAATGATGATTGCGGGAGATACTTTTAGAGCAGGTGCCACTGAACAATTAGAGGTTTGGGGTGATAGAGTTGGCTGCAAGGTCATTGTTAAAGAAACAAGTGATGCCGCTAGTGTTATATATGATGGTTTAGAAGAAGCTAAGAATAATAACTATGATGTTGTATTAATTGATACAGCTGGTAGACTTCAAAATAAAGTTAACTTGATGAATGAACTAGAAAAAATTAATAAAGTAATAGGTAACTTAATACCTAATGCTCCACATGAAACGCTTTTAGTAATAGATGCTACTACGGGA
This sequence comes from uncultured Muribaculaceae bacterium, assembly GCA_964410275.1. Lineage (GTDB taxonomy): Bacteria > Bacillota_I > Bacilli_A > RF39 > UBA660 > UBA5364. The sequence goes on from CAYPGI010000088.1 coordinate 1,794, forward strand.
CAAAATGGTATTAGTCAAGCTCAAAGTTTTAAAGAAATTACTAATATTACTGGAATTGTTTTAACTAAGTTAGATGGTACTGCTAAAGGAGGTATTGTTCTAGCTATTAAAGAAAGTGTTGGTATTCCAGTTAAGTTTGTCGGTTTAGGTGAGCAAAAAGAAGATTTACGTGTTTTTGATATCGAAAAATACATCTATGGATTATTTAAAGATTTAGTAGGTGAAAAAGGTGAGTAGTAAAAAAACAATTGTAATTAAAGAAGTATCTATTTTTATTCAATTATGTTTAGGTATTCTAGCGGTTATATGGGCAGTACTATCATTATTTGAAAAAAAGTTCTTATCAATTGCGGAAATTTGTTTAAGTCTTTCTTTATTTTTTATGGCTTATAATAATCATAAGATATATCGTGAGAAGTACGCAACATATCTATATATTTTATTAGGAATTGGATTACTAATAGTGGGAATAGGTATACTAATATGATAGAAGATAAGTTTTATATTATTGATTTATATGATTATTATTGTGAACTTTTAACTGATAAGCAAAGAAAGTACTTTGAAGATTACTATTTTAATAATCTAACACTTAGTGAGATTGCTGAAAATAATGAAATTAGTAGAAATGCTATTCATAAACAATTAAAAGAAGTTGTTAATAAAGTAATGATGTATGAAGAAAAATTAAATTTATATAATAAAAGAAAAAAGATTGAAAAAATAATTGAAAAATTAGATAAAAATATAAAAGAAAAAATAGAAGAATTAATATAAAAAGGGTGATGTTATGTTTGGAAAGGTAGTTTATGTCAGTAATAATGTGGCACATGTGAAAATAGGTGATAGAGAATCACTGTCGACTAATTTAATGAACTTTCATGTTATTTTTGAAAATGATGGAAAGAGAATATTAGGTGAAATTGAAGATATCGGTGATGATCTCATTAAAGTAAGTTTTTTAGGAGAATTTATTGATAATCATTTTGTTGGTGGGATTCTACATAAACCATCACTTTCATCAACTGTTAGAGTTATCAACAATGATGAAATTAAAATGATTGTTGGAGAGAAAAGACCAGGTACTATGGAATTAGGAGTAAGTCCTCTATATGATGATTGTTCGATATTACTTGATATTAATAGTTTCTTCAGTAACCATTTTGCTATATTTGGTAATACGGGTAGTGGTAAATCTTGTGGAGTAGCGAGACTTGTTCAAAATCTATTTACTAATCATGATTTTTTACCATATCGTGCTAATATTTTCATTTTTGATGCTTATAGTGAATATCATAATGCTTTTAAAAGTATTGATAAAATCAATCCAAATTATAAATTTAAATACTTTTCAACTAGTGAAGAAACTGATGAAGCTCATAAACTTAGAATTCCTTTATGGTTACTCGATGTAGATGATATTGCATTATTGTTAAATGCTAATGATCACTCACAACTACCGATTATTGAAAGAATGTTAAAATTAGCTAATATCTTTGGTGGTTCAAGTGAAGAAGCTCTAAGATATAAGAATCATTTAATTGCGAGTGCTATCATGTCCATTCTATATACTAATCAAACTTCACCTGCTAAGAGAAACGATGTTTTTTCTATTTTGGCTAGTTGTTCAACACCTCAATTTAATTTAGAAGCTCCTGTTCAAGGGATAGGATATACTAGATCATTTAGAGATTGTTTTATAATTGATACATCTGGACAATTTCCTGAAAGTAATTTAATGACTCAGTATGTATCGTCATATATTGATGAAAAACTAAATGAATTTGATCCAACAGGTATTAACTTTTATACTTTAGAGGATTTAGAGAAAGCTCTTAACTTTACTTTGATCTCAGAAGGATTACTTAGAAATGAAAAGTCATTTAATGCAGCTATTACCTTAAAAGTTAGGTTGCATTCATTGACTATTAGTAAAGAAGCGCAGTTCTTTAGATATCCAAGGTTTATCACAATGCAAAACTTTATTGCTTCTCTAGTTAGTGATGATGGTAAAAAAGCTCAAATAGTTAACTTTAGTTTAGAAGATATCGACGATTCTTTAGGTAAAGTTATTACTAAAATATTTACTAAAATGTTATTTGTTTTTACTAAAGACTTAGGTACTAGAGCTTCTATACCTTTTCACATCTTCTTAGAAGAATCACATCGATATGTTCAAAATGATGGTGATAGATTCTTAATAGGATATAATATATTTGAAA
>CAYPGI010000089.1:0-3964 GCA_964410275.1 uncultured Muribaculaceae bacterium
AGAATATGATATTCTTAATGATAGTTGGTTTAGGAGCTATCTTGGGTATTATAAGTTTTGGTTCTATTGTTGACTATGGTTTACAAAACTTTAAATACCCAGTGACATTTTTGTTTCTTGGTATTGTTTGTGGAGGTATACCAATACTATATAAACAATCTAAAGCCAAAGAACATAGCAAGAAAGACTTAATATTTGTTGTAATTGGGTTTTTAATAGTCATGTTGATGACATTTTACAAAGATACTGTTATAAATTTATCTGATGCTACAGGGATTGCTAATATTGTATTTCTAATATTCGCAGGTATTATTATTGCAGTTGCTCTTATTTTACCCGGTATAAGTACTTCATTCTTATTATTGACTTTTGGATTATACGATAAAACAATTGATGCTATTAAAACAATTGATTTAAATTATTTGATTCCAATTGTTATTGGTACTATGTTAGGAGTAATTTTTACTACTAAATTACTTGAAAACTTCTTAAACAAACAACCTTCTAAAACTTATTTACTTATTTTAGGTTTTGTTATTGGTTCTATTTTAGAAGTGTTCCCAGGTATTCCAAATGACTTAAATATTATTTATTCAATTGTTACTTTTGCGGTAGGATTGATTGCTACTAAATATATTAGTGAAAAATATAATGATTAAAAAACACCTTATGGTGTTTTTATTGTTTTGCTAGTATATTTTCGGCTAATATTAAATCAAAAGGGGTAGTAATTTTAATATTACTTGGTTCACCATCTATTAAATAGATGGGTTGGTTTCTAAGGAAAAAAGCTTTACAACCATCAGTTAAAGAATTTAATTCATTATCTGTTAATGATTGATACACTGACATTAATTTTTTTAAATTAAAACTTTGAGGTGTTTGGGCATGATATAATTTATCTCTTATTGGGATATTAGAAATTGTGTTACTATCATTTGATTCAAAAATAGTATCAGAGGCTTTTATAACGGTAGAAACAACGCCATACTTTTTAGTATATTTAATATTGTCATTGATTATTCTTTGGTTGATAAATGGTCTAACTGCATCATGAGTTATGATAATATCATCACTTTTAATTCCGTATTTTTCACTGATAAAATTACATCCATTCATCAATGTTTCGGGCCTTGATTTTCCGCCTTCAATAATATCAATAGATAATGTATTATCGATATAATTTTTAATAATATCCTCAGTATAATTTGTCCATCCATTTGGACAGCAAATTATTATTTTATCAATACTTTTATTTAACAAAAAATGTTCTAAAGAATATATAATAATAGGCTTATTATTAAGTAATAAAAACTGTTTAGGTAAATCTGATTTCATTCTTGTTCCATTATCCCCTGCTAAAATCATCGCATATATCATAATGACCTCCTGTATTTATATTAATTATAACACGAAAGATATTAGTAATTACAGTTTATACTAAAAGAATTATTTAACGAAAAAGAAGAAATTAACTAATACGAGAATTATATATAAAATATTATGTTATTTTTTTTGAAAATGTGTTAAAATATAATCATATGGTAAGGTAGGGGTTATTATATGAAGAGTAAAGATCGTAGTTTAAATTTTATATTGATATGTTCAGTTTTGCTATTGGTATTATTATCAGTTAGTAATTATTATTGTTCATCATTTTTAATAATTGATGAAGTATCTTATTTAGTTGCTAGTATTTTTAATTCACTTGCTGTTGTCGCAGTACCATTAATATTTATGGTTAGTGGGGCTATACTCATTGATAAAACATTTGATTTAAAAAAATATTATCGTAATATTTTAAATATTTTTATTATTATCTTGATTTGGACTATATTATATTCAATTTGGAATTACTTTTATATTAGAACGGATTCTAATATATGGTTATTACCAATTGAAGGCTTATATAAACCTGTTAAAGATCATCTTGGACTATTGTATATTTTCTTTGGATTATATCTTATTTTGCCTTTTATTCAAGTATTAGTTAAAAACATGAACTATGAATTAGAAAACTTGTTTTTAAAATTATGGCTATTTTTTACGGGTACTGTATATTTAATCACAGTAATACTAAATTTTAGTAGCATTGAAGCAAACATTGTATATAATATTCCACTATTTCAAGGTGCTCAATATTTGGGATACTTTATTGTCGGATATATTATCTATAAAAATATGAGAGAAAAAGGTCATTTCCCTGATTATAATAAGTATTTTGGTGTTTGTTACTTATTAGGTACAGTTATAACGATTGTTGGAACTTATGCTATATCAATTAATCAAAACAAGTATTGTGACCAATTATTTTCTTCTGAAAGTTTATTTGTTATTATGAGTTCAATATCTTTATTTATATTAGTAATTAATAATCAAAAACAACTATTTAAGAGTAATAAATTTAGTAGATTAATTAGAAGGATGGCACCATATTCATTGGGAATATATTTGATTCATATGTTTTTTGTTGATTTTATTGTCAAAATTGAATTAACTACTTTATTAGAATCTTATATTGCTATACCTATTTGTTTTATATTAATATACTTGTTATCATTATTAGTTGTCTTTCTGATAAAGAAAATTCCTTTAATAAAAAAATGCTTTTAGTAAACATATAAATGTTTACTTTTTTTTGACATATAAATATTATAGAAAGGTAAGTAAAACTAAGGTTAAAGTCATAATTAAATGATTTAATTAACAAAAAAATAATAAACTTAAACGAAAAGCATTATATATTTTGATAATTTATGATATAATGTATTAGTGTTTGAGGTGAAGACATGCTGAATATAAAAAATGATAAAAACTATCTAAATATAGTTGAATACATTTTAGATGATAAAGAATTTGATAAGATGAATAACATTCGTCATCATTGTAGTAATCGCTATGATCACTCTTTAAAAGTATCATATTATTCTTATAAAATAGCAAAGTTATTTAAACTAAATTATGAAGAAGTAGCTCGCGCTGGTTTATTACATGACTTTTATTTTGAAAGTACATTAGATTATAAAAATCCTGCTGATAAAGTAATGTTATTTACTACTGGTCATCCTATGCAAGCTTTAAAGAATGCAGAAGATCGTTTTGATTTATCTGAAAAAGAAAAAGATATTATTAAAACCCATATGTTTCCATTAGATTTTAGATTACCCAAGTATATGGAAAGTTGGATAGTAAATATAGTTGATACATTTTTAAGTACATGTGAATTTACTCAAAAGTTTAGTTATAAATTTAGTTATGTAATTAATTTATATTTATTAGTAATTCTTAATTCAATAAAATAAGCTGCTTTACGTAGCTTTTTTGTCCTTGTAACTCAGCTGGATAGAGTATCCCCCTCCTAAGGGGAAAGTCGGAGGTTCAAATCCTCTCAGGGACGCCATTAAGTTGTAACTTAATTCTCGTATGAGAGTTTTTTATATTAACAAGAAGGTATAAATGGAAGGATATGCTAAATATATATTATATTTAGATTACCATTTAATGGAGGTTTTTTATGGAAGAAATAAAAGATTCGGATAATTATTTTGAGAATATTCTTAATCAAAAAAAAAGAAACAAGAAAAGCGACTTCTAATGATGACTATATTCTATGGCTAGAAATTTTTACAAACAAATATCCAAAATTCTCGGATGATGATTGGCTATATCGCCCTGAAAAAATATCTGAAATTGATCAAAATAATGTTGCAAAACTAAATTTGTTTTTTGATGGTATTGAAACATATGCTAGTAAAAACTACATCTATCCTACACCTAAGGAGTGAGGAAATTTCTATTCAATAAAATATAATAATGTTGGATATAATATTGGATCAGCAGTAGGACAAGGAGCAATATTCTATTGTGAAAGAACACAAGCAAGGGGCGACTATATTGATTTTATAGATATCATTAATGATAAAAATCAAAAAAATAGTGATTCAATTAGAAATGAATTAGATAA
>CAYPGI010000090.1:0-3887 GCA_964410275.1 uncultured Muribaculaceae bacterium
CTAAAACAAGGCGCTATTTGAAAATACTTATCAAAGCCACTAACCATTAATAATTGTTTAAATATTTGTGGAGCTTGTGGTAATGCATAAAATTTGCCGTGATATTTTCTTGAAGGAACAATAAAGTCTCTAGCTCCTTCTGGTGAAGAAGCTGTAAGAATAGGAGTTTGAATTTCAGTAAATCCTAAAGTATTCATCTTATTTCTTAAAAAACTTATTACTTCTGATCTAAAAACAATATTATCGCGAACCTTTTTATTACGTAAATCTAAATAGCGATACTTTAATCTAATATCTTCATGAACATCTTTAGAAGTTATTATCTCAAAAGGTAATTCATTTGTAGAAGCACCTAATACTTCGATATTATCAACTAGTATTTCAATATCCCCTGTTTTAAGTCTAGGGTTAATCATATCAACATCTCTTTTAATTACTTTACCAGTAACACATACAGTTGATTCTCTATTTATATTATCAAAAACATGATTATCATTACCCACTATTTGAATGGTTCCATATTGATCTCTAATATCTAAAAAGATTATTCCACCATGATCACGGATATTTTCAACCCAACCTGATATTTTAACTTGTTTTTCAATATCATCTTTAGTTAATTCACCGCAATAATGAGTACGATATTTATTTTGTCTCATATCTTACCTCTTCTCTATTTCTTCCTTAATTATCTTAGCAGTAAGTGTTGGATTTGCTTGGCCCCTTGTTCTTTTCATTACTTGACCAACAAAGAAATCAAAAACATTTCTTCCTTTACGATATTCTTCAATTAAATGTAAGTTAGCTTCTAGTATTTCAACAACCATAGTTCTAATTTCTTCATCATTATCTAGTTGTTTTATTCCTAATTCCTTAACGATAACTTCTGGTTCCTTTTCGTCTTGTAAAACTTTGTAGAGAACTTCCTTAGCTTGTTTAGATGATATTTTACCATCGTCGACCATTTTCATTAAAGATACTAGCATTGTAGGTGTCAAAAATATTTCATTAATACTAATTTCATATTTATTTAAATGACCTAAAATAATACTAGTAATCCAGTTTGAAGATAATTTTGGATTTGCTCCATCCTTTATTGTTTCTTCAAAATAATCAGCAATACTTTTTTCTTTAACTAAAGTTGTAGCATCATATCTAGATAAACCATACTCATTAATATATAGATTAATTCTTTCATATTGTAGCATTGGTATTTCTTTTTTAATATTATCTAAAAATTCTTTAGTTAATTTAACTGGCGGCATATTTGGTTCAAGAAAGTATTTATAGTCTACTGCTTCAACTTTAGCACGCATACTATAAGTTTTCATATCTTCGTCATCAAATCTTCTAGTTTCCATGATAACTGTTCCACCACTATTTAGTATTTCTGTTTGTCTATATATTTCATATTCTAATGCTTCTTTTACTTTAGTAAAAGCATTGATATTTTTTATTTCGACTTTTGTTCCTAGTTCAGTAGCATCCTCTTTCATTAGAGAAATGTTAACATCACATCTCATTTGTCCTAAATCACTTCTAGCATCTGATACTCCGCAATATAAAATAACAGATCTTAAAGCTTCAAGGAAAGCAACTGCTTCTTTAGCTGAATGTAAGCAAGGTTCAGTTACTATTTCCATTAACGGAATACCACTACGGTTATAGTTGATTAATGAATAGTCATTAAAGTGTTCTAAACTTGCTGTATCTTCTTCTAAATGTAAATCATGAATATCAACTTTAATTTCACTGTCATCGACATTAACCATTAGGTACCCATTAATTCCCATTGGAGCATGAGATTGTGTTATTTGATATCCTTTTGGTAAATCAGGATAGAAATAGTTTTTACGATCAAATACCACTTCTTTAGGTGTTTCACAATTTAGTGCCATTGCAATCATCAAAGATTTTCTAGCTGCTTCTAAGTTAGCAACTGGTAAAATACCTGGATAACCTAAATCAACAGTGTCTACAAAGATATTAGGTTCTTCTGAATAATCATTTTTAGCAAAAGAAAAGTTCTTTGAATTAGTTTTTAATTCACAATGTACTTCAAGTCCAATTACTACTTTATACATTATTTATCCCCCTTTGCTACTTGTCCTTTATAACCTAAAACTTCTTCTATTTTATATGCTATATTCAAAGTTAATCCATCTTTAAATTGAGGGCCAGTTATATTGACACTAACAGGTAATCCATTAACAAATCCACTAGGAATACTAATACTTGGAAAACCTCCAAAGTTACCTATTACTAAATGATTCCCTAAGATTAGATAGCGTTCTGATAATTTATCTGTTTTTTCTCCGATAATAGGTGCTACTCCATCACTTGAAGGCATAATCATACCATCATAAGATTCAAATAACTCATTTACTTTATCAACTATCATTCTTCTAACTCTTCCGGCATTTAAGAATAGTTTTTCTTGGTTTTCTTTTTGAAGAATGAAACTACCCATAATAAATCTTCTTTTTATAAATTCTGAGAATCCTTTGCTGCGAGCATCAAACATCAACTCATCAATATTGTTTCCTGTTCCTCTTGGACCAAATAAAATTCCAGTAAGGTTCGCATTATTACTTGTTGCTTCAGCACAAGAAATGCACATATAAGCAGGATATAAAGCATTTAATAAATCTTTATTAATTGATACTTCCTCAACGATAAATCCTAAACTTCTACATTTTTCTATAACATTATAAAAATTATTTAAGGTATCTTTTAATTCTTGATCACTATTATCATCTAAATTACATGCTTCTTTGATATAAAATAACTTTTTACCTTTGATATCATTTTCTAACATATCAGCATATATTTCATTATCATCAGGTAAAGATGTCATATCTCGTTCATCTTTTCCTTTTAAGATATCTGTTACATAAGCAGCATCTTTTACTGATCTAGTAAAACAACCGACATGATCTAAAGATGAAGCAAAAGCAAATAATCCATATCTACTTATCCTTCCATAAGTAGGTTTAAACCCTACAACACCACCATAGGCAGCTGGTTTTCTAATAGAGTCTCCAGTATCACTACCAATTGAAAATGGCACAATACCTAAAGCTACACTAGATGCACTACCCGCAGATGAACCACCGATTAATCTTGTCTTATCCCATGGGTTTTTGACTGTACCAGTATGACCCGTTGTCCCAGTACCTCCCATAGCAAGTTCATCTAATACTGCTTTTCCTATGCATACAGCACCACTATCTTTTAACTTCTTAACGATAGTAGCATCATATACTGGTACATAATCTTTTAAAATATTAGAAGATGCTGTAGTTAAAATTCCTTTAGTAGAAAAGTTGTCTTTTAAAACAAAAGGAATACCATTTAATACACTATTACCATTATTACTGTGTTTGGCATCATCTAAGATAGTAACAAAAGAATTGTATTCATCTTGATACTCATGCGCTTTATCTAATGCTTCTTTAATTAAATCTTCACTAGTTACTTTTTTGCTATCTAATATTTTTTTTATTTCATCAATTGTTAAATGTAAATACTTCATATTATCCAACCACCTTTGGTACTTTAACTTGATCATATTTAGCTTCTTTAACATTTAAAAATATTTCTTCTTTTGTTAAAGATTCTTTAGCTATATCTTCTCTTAGTTCATTAGTATAAATATCATAAGGAAAAGTCATTGGTTCTACTGAATCAATATCTTTAATTTTACCTATTAAATCCATTTGTTTTAAAATAATATCAAATTCTTTAATTAATGTATCATACTCTTCATCATTCATATCAAACATTAACTTTCCGGCATAGTCCTTTAGTTTTTCTTTAGTAATCATATATATACCTTGTATGATATATATAGTCAGTTACAAGAGAGATTTTGTATTAATTTCTGA
>CAYPGI010000091.1:0-3840 GCA_964410275.1 uncultured Muribaculaceae bacterium
AATCTATTACTATTACTTCAAGCACTAATCTAACAGATGATCAAATCGATAAGATGGTTAAAGAAGCTGAAGCAAATAAAGAAGCTGACGAAAAGAAAAAAAGCGAAGTAGAACTTCGAAATGAAGCTGAACAAACAATTTTTGCTACTGAAAAAGCAATTAAAGATTTAGGTGAAAAAATAGACAGTAATGATAAAGAAAAAGCAGAAGAACAAATTAAAGAATTAAAAGAAGCTTTAGAAAAAGAAGATTTAGATGTTATCAAAGAAAAGAAAGAAAAATTAAATGAAACAGCTATGGCTTTTGCAACAAAAGTATATGAAGAAATGTCAAAAAAAGCTCAAGAAGAAAAGGCTGAAGAAGAAACAACGGAAGATAAAAAAGACGATGTAATTGATGCTGAATATGAAGAAAAATAAAAGGAAGTTCTAGTTTAACTAGAACTTTCTCATAAGGAGATAAAAATGGCTATATTGGAACAAAGACGTGACCAAATTAGTGAGAAGTATAAATGGGATGTATCTTTAATCTATAATAATGAAGATAAATGGACTGAAGACTATCTAGCATTAGAATCAATAATTCCTAAATTTAAAAATTATAAAGGTAGAGTTATGGTTAGTGCTGATGGTTTATACGAAATAGTGAATTTAAGTTTTGAAACGAGTCGTAAACTAGAAAAATTATATATGTATGCTCATTTAAATTATGACTCTGATACAAGTGTTAACAAGTATCAAGTATTAGTCGGTAAAGTTCAAAATTTATATAAAAAGTATGATGAAGAAACAACTTTTATAGGACCTGAAATATTAAAAAGTAGTTATAGTAAAGTAAAAGAATACTATAATGAATTTGAAGATTTAAAACAATATGATAATTACTTTAAAGAAATATTTAGATATAAAAAACATACTTTAAGTGTAAAAGAAGAAAAGATATTATCTAGTATGGGGAATCTATTTAATGTTCCTTCGAAAACATATAATTTTCTTACTGATACTGATATGAGATTTGGTTTTATTAAAGATGAAGAAAGTAATGAAGTAGAACTTACTAATAACAACTATAGTAAATATATAAGTTCTAAAAATAGAGAAGTAAGAAAAGAAGCATTTATCAAGATGTATGAAACTTATAAACAGTTTATCAATACCTCTGCTTCAACTTTATATGGTGAAATAGAAGGTAATGTAAATATTTCTAAACTTAGACATTATAATAGCGCCATTGGTATGACTTTGTATAGTGACAACATTGATTTATCAGTATATAATAATTTAATTGATACAGTTTCAAAAAATTTAGATAAGCTATTTAAATACTATGATTTGAGAAAAAAGGTTTTAAAGTTAGATGAGATCCATTTATATGATATATATACTAATTTAATAGAGAATAGTGATAAGGATTATTCATTAGATGAAGCAAAATCTTTAGTTATCAAATCTTTAAGTGTTTTAGGTGAAGATTATATTACTAACTTAACAAAAGCATTTGATGAAAAATGGATTGATGTATATAGTAATGTTGGTAAAAGAAGTGGAGCTTATTCTAGTGGAAGTTATGATACTAATCCTTATATATTATTAAACTATCAAGGTAAATTAAAAGATGTTTCTACCATGGCTCATGAATTAGGACATTCTTTACATACATATTATTCAATTAAAAATAATAATTATCAAAATTCTCATTATGCCATTTTTGTAGCCGAAGTTGCTTCAACTGTTAATGAATTGTTATTATGCAAATATATGTTGAAAAAATCAGTTGATAAAGAAGAAAAACTAACTATTTTAAATAAAATGTTGGAATTGTTTAAAGGAACTATTTATCGTCAAACAATGTTTGCTGAATATGAAAAGATAATATATGAAAAATGTGAAAATGATGAAATATTAACACAAGAATTATTATCAGACATTTATTATGATCTTAACAAGAAATATTTTGGTAATGATTTTATAGTAGATGAACAAATAAGGTATGAATGGGCTAGAATACCACACTTTTATTACTTATTTTATGTTTATAAATATGCAACAGGTTTATCAGCAGCTTGTTATATTGTAAATAATATCTTAAGTGGTAAAGAAGGGTATGTTGAAAAATATTTAGAGTTTTTAAAATCTGGTTCAAAAGATTATCCAATTGAGTTATTGAAAATAGCGGATGTGGATATGAATGATCCTAAAGTTGTTGAATCAGCTATTCAAATGTTTGATGAAACAATTGATGAATTTATAAGAATATATAATAGTTAGGTGGTAAGCAGTATGAATAAAAAAGATTATTATGAAATTTTAGGCGTTGATAAATCTGCTAGTCAAGATGAAATTAAAAGTGCCTTCCGTAAATTAGCTAAGAAATATCACCCTGATGTTTCTAAAGAACCGGATGCTGCTGAAAAATTTAAGGAAGCTCAAGAAGCTTATGCAGTATTATCAGATGATCAAAAGAGAAGACAGTATGATCAATATGGTCATTCAGCATTTGATAATAATGGTGCTGGTGGTTTCGACTTTTCTGGCTTTGATTTTTCGGATATTTTTGGTGATATCTTTGGTAATAGCGGCTTTGGTTTTAATTTTGGTGGTAGTAGAGGATCATCAAATAGGCCTCGAAAAGGTCAAGACATTTTAATGAAAATGGATTTAACTTTTGATGAAGCTATTAATGGTGTTAAAAAAACAATTAATATCACTGTTATGGAGAAATGTGATAAGTGTTCAGGTCATGGTGGACATGGTGAAAAAACTTGTTCTTCATGTCATGGTAGTGGTCAAGTGACTTCTGAGCAAAGAACAATGTTTGGAACATTTATGAGTAGAACAACTTGTGGGGCTTGTAATGGAAAAGGTATTACCTACTCTGAAACTTGTACTAAGTGTAGTGGAGTAGGGAAGGTTAAAAAGAATAAAGATATCGAAGTTAAAATTCCGGCTGGTATCGATAATGGTAATCAACTGAGAGTTTCTGGTAAAGGTGAAGCTGGAAGTAATGGAGGACCTAATGGAGATATTTATATTGAGTTTAGAGTTAAGGATCATCCACTTTTTGTTAGATCAGATAGTGATATCTATTTAGACTTACCTATTACTATAACTGAAGCAGTTTTAGGATGTAAAAAGGATATTCCTACTTTATCTGGTAAAGTAAAATTAACTATTCCAGCTGGAAGTATGACTGGTGAAAAACATCGTTTAAAGGGCAAAGGTATTCAAAATGTCGATAGTTATGGCAAGGGAGATATGTATGTTATTATTAATGTTATAACTCCATCTAAGTTAACTAAAGAACAAAAGAAACTGTTTGAACAATTAGATAAAACTGATCTAGAAGATAGCGAAGAATTTGCTAAAATAAGAAAATATTTATAAAAGGACTTTAGTCCTTTTTTTATTGAAAATATATTATAACTATGTTATTATATTAAGAGGAAAGTAGGGTTTAAATGAAGAAAATAATAATGCTTGGAATAATTGTTTTGGCTTTGGCAGGATGCTCAGATAAAAAATACTTAAAGTTAGAAACTGAATTAACCGAAAAAGCAACCAAATATTATCGTGATTATGTCGAAATAGCTAATCAAAGTTTTAGTATGAATGAACACAAAGTTACTTTAGAAGCATTGTCAATAGCGGGTATTGATATTACTAATTTTGATAAACAAGAATGTGACAAAAGTTCTTATGCCCTAATTAAATTAAAACTTAATGAAGAAGGGCAACCGGAAGGTGATTTTAAGATAGAAAATCATTTAACTTGCGGAGAATATAAAACAAAAAAGGACTAAAGTCCTTTTTTTATGGTCTTTAAAATAAATTCTTTCTCATT
>CAYPGI010000092.1:0-3828 GCA_964410275.1 uncultured Muribaculaceae bacterium
CGTTTAAAGCATTAATTATTTTGATTTTTACTTCTTCTTTCATAGTAGTTTCCTCTCTTCATTAAGTCTTTTTATATCAACAAGTTGATACTGGAATTTTTTCAACAAAAAAACTAGTTAACAAAAAACTAGCTCATCAAAACAAAAATATTTAATAATTCGTTTATTTCAAATGATGGTAACCCCTTAGACATAAAAAACACCCCCACAGCAAACATTTTATATCTTTAATACAATCTTATTGTAACGCAGATTTTTAAAATTTACAACCCTAATTAGATTGTTTTTTCAATTTAATTATATTAATTATTAATTATATGTTTTACCATTCTATAATCTAGGTTATATATGTATTTGCAGGTATTGTTATTTGAATGTTTTTTACTGCTAAATTATTACTATTATCATATAAATATGTATATGTATTATTTTGTTTTAATTTTGTTGATAATCTATTGAATGTGTCGTAGGTGAATGATACTTGATCATTATTACCATATGCACTTGATAAAAGGTTTCCATTATTAGGTTCATAGGTATTAGTAATTAAATCTTGATTATTTACTTTAATATTGGTTATGTTATTGAAGTTATTATAATAGAAATTATAATTAAATCCATTATGAGTTATTTATTATTTAGGCTTTTTTAGGGTTGTTACTAAGTTAGATGGTAGATGTTATGGAGATAGTGGTGGGAAAGATAATCGGGAGTAATAATGCTGTATTATTTGATAAAAGAAAAAGTGCCTAAGCACTTAATCTTAAAATATATTTTCAATAATGTATAACTTATTATCATTTGTGCTATTTATTATAAATATTTCTGAAGAATCTTCTTTTTTAGAGTAATAGTATCTATAGTTATTATTAAAGTTCGGATAATTTTCTTTTTTCACTTTTAAGCCACTTAATATTATGTCAATTTTATTTTCAATATTAGTATCTTTTTCATTGACCCAGGCTACATTATCCAATTTTTTAATACTATTTTTAGATTTGTATTCTAAAACTGTATAATATTCACCATCACCATTATAACTAGGACCACTGTCTATATAATATATCATTTTGTCTGAATTAGGCAAATTAATACCCCAATTCAATTTTATTACGAAAGCAGCATTACCTAAAGTATTTAAATATATAATTACTCCAATTATTACAACAAATAGTACTATTATAAAGATATATTTTAACTTCATTAGAAACCTCCTTCTGGACAGGTATTATAGTCAAAGTTGATATATACATCATAATTATTTATTACACCAAAGTATTGATCTGACCAAGCCATATTGTTTCCAACTGTAAATACAAATCCTTTGAATCCACTATAATAACCACTATTATATTTAAAATCATAAGTGTCTGAAATAGAAACATTCAATATGCCGCAACCATTTATTAAATTCCCAGTAGCCGTTATTTTTGCTTAATTTAATGATCCTTGTAGATCTGTAGTTGAAAATTTTAATGAATCATTTAAATCAAGACTGCCATTAGTAGTATTTGAAACCGCTTCTTTTATTTTATTTTTAAATGATGCATCATTTTTAACTTGTTTAACTACGTTTGAGTTATCTGAATAAGTTAAAGGTTTGGGTTCTTTTTTTAGCGAATTACTTAACATTTCAGCTGATATTTTCATTCCTACTACGTCTATAACTTTTGCTACAAGTTTCCATGCCTGTTTTGCTAGCCACTTGATTGGTCCATGCCCGGTTTCATCAACATAATTTACAGGATTATTATAGGCATATGCAAATAAATTGTTGCCCAATAATGTGTTACTTTGAATTAAAGAACTATCCGCATTTACAAATCTACCCGTCTCAGAATTATAATATCTACTATTTAAGTAATATAATCCAGTTTCACCATCATAATAATAACTTCTATATCTAAATGGATTGATGTTTCCTATATGAGTTGGATCAGTTATTTCATTACCTAGATCATCTGTTATTGATATAACTTGTCCCCAACTGTCATATGTGTATGATACAACTTGATTTCCTTCATCATCAATTATTCCTATTATATCATTTTGTCCATTCTTTATATAGTAGTATAAGTCATTACTATATTTGAATCCTTCGATACTTCCGGTTGCATCATAGAAGTAATATAAAGTATTTTCTCCTATGGTTTCATATATGATATTAGTTCCTTCTAAGTAGTATTTATGTTCTAATCCATTTATTATCTTAGATGTTCTTATTCCACTATCGTTATAAGAATATACTACTTCTAAGTCTTTACTTGTATCGGTATATGTTTCTAGTTCTCTACCATTTAGCCAAGTATATGTAATATTATTGCCATATGTTAATGGATTACCTATTTCATCATAAGTAATATCATTACCATTGTAGTTTATTAATTGGTCTTTCCAGTTAGTATCATAACTATAGTTGTATGTATTTATTATAACATCCGTACTCAAATTTTTATACCTTTAGTTTTACAATATTCAACCATTTCTAAAAGATTCGGATGCATAAATGGTTCGCCTCCTGAAATAGAAATTTCTTTTATTCCCCCTAAACTTACAAACTTATCAATTGTTTTTTTAAAGGTATCAAAAGAAATTATACTTTTAGAATCAAACTCTGACATTGAGGAACAAAATATACAATTATTTGGGCACTTTTCAATTATCTCAAAACATAAATCATTAAGCATAGTTCCCCCCGATCTAATAAATATAATAACATATAAATTATTAGAACTTCAATCTTTTCGTCATTAATATTTATTTAGGATGAGTTAACTTTCTTTTTTCATCTTTTTTAAGTTCCTTTAAACTTTTATCTGGGGTAAATAAATTTTCCGGCATTGTTCCCCCATTCTTTTTTATTACTCCTCTAATATTTTCACCTATTCTAAAATGAGTTTCATTAGCCTTTGTTTCTGTATTGATATTGTTATTTTTTAATTTGCTTTCAGTTTGAGTAATTCTAAAAAGGTTTGTTGCCAATTCTTCACTTCCCATGTTATCTAGAATATCTTCTCTATACCTTAAACCCTTTCTTTTAGCAATATCATCCGCTGTTTCGCCATTATACAATCCTTTATATCCAGCATTATGAAATTTATCAAAATTCTTTACACCTGCATTTTTGGCAACTTGGTTCAAAGAGTAATTCCCTTTTCTTGCTAAATTTCTGTTATAAAATCTTTTTTCAGTTTCTGATAATTCATTATACATTTGTTCTGTTAATTCTTGTTTTCTAGTTTGGATCGCAAAATAAGTTTGACCAAGTGCTATTACTTTCTTTCGTGGGTCACTATTTTGAACTATAAGATAACATATATATCTAGACAATTCATAATCAAGTATTACTTCTTCTTTTCCTTTTCCAGTTGTTATTGGCTTGTTGACCTCAACAAGCCAATCCTCTTTAGAACCACCTTCAGTTTCTAATGAAATAATTGCTTTATCAATTACTTTTTGAAAATTTCTCCATTCTGTATATTCTAAAACTTTTTGTAACTCCCTAGCTTCCCAATATTCATTTCCACATTCATCAATATGCTTAATCTTATCAAAAGTACTTTCACTATAATTATTAATATTATTCATACATTACAATCACCTTTCTATACGCATCATACAATATGAATTTTAGGAAGGCAAATAACATAAATTTATTTTTTAAAAAGATATTTTATCCAAAACATCCTTTTGCTTTACAATACTTTAAATATTACAAAAATAGTAGTGTAATATTTAAAAATATATGAATTTTTATAAATTATATAATCGCTTACCTTTGACACCTATTAACATTTATAACTATTCCTATTCCTATCATTAATATCA
>CAYPGI010000093.1:0-2609 GCA_964410275.1 uncultured Muribaculaceae bacterium
AAATGAAATTGAACGTGGAGACACATTGACATTAAGAAGATAAAAAAGTGATTCATAACTGAATCACTTTGTTTTTAATATTTTCATTAAAGATGCTTTTTGTCTATACATGAAGTATAAAGTACTATTAGTAACTAATTCTAAATCACCAATATATTCTACAACATTAGCTCCCATATGAAGCTTAAACTCCCTTAATCCATTGTATTTATCGTTATCAACACTGATACTTGTAATACCACCAAGATTAAATTTAGTATAACCTTGTAGGGAATACTTTTCAATTAATTTCCAAAGTAATAAATGTTTTGCACTAAACTGTTTATATTCTTCTTTAAAACCATCAACTAGTATATAAATTTCTTTTTGGTGTTTAATAGCAAATGCACTAGCAATCACCATTCCTTCAGGAGATTCCTTTAAAAAACTTGTTGCTATAATCAGTTGTTTTTTTAACTTTTGAAGTAAATTGTCCGCAATTATTTTTTGAGTAATTATCTTATTAGAATTTTTACCTCTTTGATTGATTACCTCATTATTTAATTGTGATGTTTCAACTTCTTGATCTTGATATTTTATTTGAGTTTGTTCTAAAAATATTTTAGTGTCTAGTTTAGCATAATAATAATCTATCATATTGCTAGTATTGAATTGGTAATAACATTCTTGTAAATATTTTGAGCCTCTTGGATATTTCTTTTTAGTATGTTCAAATATATAATCTAAATCATTTTCATTACCACGATATATTTTAATTCCGTCATTTTCAGCATTCCGAACTTTAGTTCTAAATGTTTTTTTCATGTTTTTAAATAACACTATTGGTGAGCCAGAAGATGTATCGATAATAGCTTCAAAACGAGGTTTATTGGCTTCAAATAAGTTATTGAAGCCTAAATGATAATAGCCCAACTTTTTTAACGTGTTAAAAATATTATCAAAGTTGCCATTATTATATATTAAATTTTTCTTTTTATCATAGATTGATTTTATTATGAGAGGAGATATTTTTATTGCGATAATATCTTTTCTTCCCAATAACTTTTTAATATCATTAGTGAATCTTTGGAGTAATTCAAAATTATTATAATCCAATAAAAATCCTCTAGGAGCGTATGCATACTTAAAACCGTTTAACTTTTGTACTAAAATCATAGTAGCAGCTAATATAACGTTATTGTCATCTATCATTCCAACAAAGATAGTTTCAAAGTATTGACGATTCATTAAAGCAGCATATTCACTAGTTTGATATAATGAATAATCTTTATAAGTGTTCGCAAAACTAGTAAATTCTTCTCTAGTTAATTCTCTTAGTTTCATTTATTATCACTCCTTAGGAAGTTACATTATTATAACATATTTTAAGAAATAAATCTATATATACATAGATTCTAAATAGGGAATTAAGAAGCTTTATAAATAAAAAAAATCTATAAATAGATCTTTTTATTTCCTCTTCTTGTAACTTGAACACAAAGTGTCGTCTTTGCTATTTTCTTTATTACGTTTTGAAACTTTAATTCCTTTTAAACAACATCGATCACAGTCACAATCACAATGTTCACAATCATAAACATCACATTCGATTTTTTGATTTTCCTTATCCATTTTATCACCATTATTATTCTTATCTTATTATTGAATAATATTCATAAAATATTAGTTAGATAATATATTTATTTAGGTGATAATGTGGACAAAATTAAATTAGGTTTACCTAGAGCTCTGTATTACTACTATGATGGCATCTTTTTAAAATATTTTTTTGAGTTACTTAATTTCGAAGTAATAGTAAGTCCAGAAACTAATAGAAGGATAATTGATGATGGAAATAGTATAAGTAGTGATGAGATGTGTTTGTCATTAAAAACTTATTTAGGACATATTGTATCTTTAAAAGGAATTTGCGATTATATAATTATAATGCGGATTGATAATTATGGAATAAAAAATCAAATGTGTACTAATTTTGCCAGTTTATATGATATTGTTCATAATATGTTTAATGTTAATATTATTGATATTAATATTGATGAGCGAAATAAACATACCATTCTTAGTGAATTAATTAATGTTGGTAAAAAATTCAAAATTAAAAGAAAGGAAATAGTTAATGCATATAAAATAGCTAAGATTAAAACTAATAAATATAATAAAAAATTAGTAATTAAAAATATGAATAGTTTAAAAAAAGAAGGTTTAAAAATATTAATAGTTAGTCATCCATATAATATATATGATCGATATATTGGTTATCCTATTATAAAATTTTTAGAAGATATAAATATATGTGTTATATATAGTGATTTATTTAATAATACAAATAAGCTAAGTAAAGTTTATTCGGATAACCTATATTGGAAGTATAGTAAAGAAAGTATAGGAGCAATTGAATTGGTTAAAGATAAAATAGATGGAGTAATATTCATTTCTTCATTTCCGTGCGGACCTGATTCTTTAACTAATGAATTGGTTATGAGGAAAGTAAATAAACCCTATTTAAATTTAATATTAGATGATGTCAATTCTCTAACAGGAACAATAACTAGATTAGAAAGTTTTGTCGATATTTTATATGTCAAAAAATAATATATTAACTTTTCCTC
>CAYPGI010000093.1:2619-3782 GCA_964410275.1 uncultured Muribaculaceae bacterium
CATACCTAAAAGATACTCTAAAACATAAACAGGAACATTTGCACCTTCTTTTATTTTTTTAGTTAAATCTTTTCTTACTACCCTTCCTGCAAAATACTTATTTAGCCATATATTAGATGTTAAGGTATTGGATGCTCCGGCAATAACAAGTAAAACAATTGAGATAGGTAATAAGTATAGTCCTGAATTCGTTTGTACTCCTTTTAAGTATACTTTAGGTACTTTTATAGAATGCTTAGAAAAGGGGGCTAATATATTAGTTCAACTAGGTGGAGGATGTCGATATGGTTATTATAGTGAATTACAAGACAAGATATTAAAAGATTTAGGATATCAATTTATTTTAATTAATTTGATTACGGCTGGTAAAACTAATATAATAAAGGTATATAATAGCATTAGAAAAATAAGCAAAATTAGTTTAATAAAAAGTATCTATTATTTATTTATTACTGTTAAAATGGTTAAATATATGGATGCCATTGATATTTATATAAGAGAAAATATTGGATTTGAGGTTGAAAAAAACAGTTTTAAAAAATTAAAAGATGAGATGCTTGAAACTTTTTTAAATACAAAATCATATTTTCATTTAAAAAGAGAATATAAAAAATATAAACAAAGATTTAAAAAAATAGAAATAAATAAACCTAACGATTGTATAAAAGTAGGTATTATTGGAGAACTATATACTATTATGGAACCGTTTGCTAATTATGAATTAGAAAAAGAATTAGCGAATAATCATATTGCTATTACTAGATTTACTAATGTAGACTATTTACTATTTAAGAAGAAAAAAGTAATTGAAAAAATTATAAAGAAAAGTAAATATGTTAAATATAGAATGGGCGCAGATGCCTCAGATAATATATGTAGGTGTGAGTATTTATGCAAGAAAAAATACGATGGAATAATTCATATAAAATCATCTTTCTGTACACCAGAAATAGGAATAATGCCTACATTATCTAAAATATGTAATATAAATAAGGTTCCGTTATTGTTTTTTAGTTTTGATGCAAATACGAGTGAAGTAGGGATTAAAACAAGACTAGAAGCTTTTTATGATATGTTAGAAATGAAAAGGAATTCGTAAAATTTAATGGTATATTAGTTTTAGAAAGAAATTAATGTGTTGACAATAAATAAATATTAGTGTA
>CAYPGI010000094.1:0-3773 GCA_964410275.1 uncultured Muribaculaceae bacterium
AAAGAATTAATAACCAAATCACGAATTGTTATTTCTCCTTCACCTTCATAATTAGTTAATCTAGTTTCTAGCGAAATAACATGTTTTTGTTTTAAACGAAGTTCAGCAGCATCTTCAATTGTAATAATTCTTTCATCATCTCCAGCAAAAGAAGACAACACATTAAGTAATGTTGTTTTTCCTGAACCAGTACCACCAACAATAATAATATTTAACTTAGCTAGAACACATGCTTCTAAAAATCTTGCCATATCTGAAGTTAAAGCACCAGACCTTAAAAAGTCTTCAATGTTCGCTAATTCTTCTTTAAACTTACGAATAGTAAGGATTGGACCATTAAGAGCAAGTGGCGGAATTATAGCATTTAATCTAGAACCGTCCCCTAGTCTAGCATCCACCATCGGATTAGAAGTATCTATTGTTCTACCAAAAGGTTGAATCATTCTTTGAATAGTTCTGATGATATGATCGTCATTAATAAACGAGATACTTTGATCTCTAATAACTTTGCCGTCTATTTCAACATATACTTCATTGATTCCATTTACCATTATTTCAGTAATATTTTTATCTTCTAATAATTCAGTAATCGGACCATAGCCATTAACTTCATTATCAATTAAATTAAAAATATAACTTCGTTCAATATCAGATAAATCATAATCTTGTAAGGTATTTTCTATTTCTCTATATACATAATCCTTTAGTGAATCTTTGGAATTTAAATTATTATCAATTAAGTTTTGAATAATCTTATTTCTTAACTCTTCTAAAAGTATTTTGTTTGGAAAAACTTCATAACTAATATCCTCCATATTTCTAGGAGTTTCTACCTTAATATTAAATTCCTCAGTAAACTTTTTGTTAGTCATAAAACACCTCCTAATTCTTCTTTTCTTTTAATAAACTATTAGCAATCATTTCAAAGTTTTGAATAGCTTTCTTACGTGAAGAACGAATCTTCTTATTTAAAGTTAATATTTCACCATCAAGGACATACTTATCAATATTCTTAATATAAAAACTATTTGGAATAGTATAATCAATATTACTTTTAATAATATTTTTAATATCATAATTACTAAAGTAATTTCTTTGAACATCTAAAGCTTCATTTAAAATAATTTTATAATTCTTTTGTTCCATATTTTTATAAATAGATATCATTGTTTTCATACTTTTTAAATCAATCGGATCATTACTTAATACATAAATTATATAGTCACATTGATCAAAAGCAACTAAAATTGGTTCTGATAGATAACGATTAGTATCTAAAAGAATAATATCATACTTCATACTCAATTCATTTAAAACAATATTAAGATATTTACCATCAATCTTGTTAGCATGTCTAGGATCTTTAGGTGCCGGTAAAACATCGATATATTCATTATATTTTGTAACATAATTTTCAATATAATCAAATTTTTTATTATGCAAATCTTCAACTAAATTAAAGAGATCCTTTTTATAGTTTAAATTTAGCGAAGCCGCAACTGCACTACTATATAAATCTAAATCAAGTATTAAAGTCTTTTTATTTTGTAATGAAAAAACACCAGCAAGATTTAATACTGTCGTAGTCTTCCCAGTACCTCCTTTAGTTGAAGTAACCGCAAATATCTTTCCTTTGTGAATTGCCATAGTACACCCCTATTCTTCTTTTATAATAATATCATTGTTATCTTTATAACCGCGATAATTAGCTTCTATATCATGACTATTTTTTCCAAAGATAAATGAAAAAATGCTTTCTTTTGTTTTCTTTAATTCAATAATAATTATATTATTATTGATTTCAACATCTAATTTTTGAATATCAGAAATATTCTTATTAATCAATTTTTTTATATTATTTATTACTTCTTCTTCAGTAATATGATTTATTCCATAAGTCAAAGCTTCTTTTACAGTATTATCAATTTTTCTTTTCTCATTAAATAAAATACCGCTATCGATAATTATAGCTGCAATCATCAATAGAATTGGTAATAACAAAATAAACACAACTAATGTTTGACCTCTATTATTAGACATTATATATCACTCTATCTACTAGTATGGTATAAGGACTATCGAATATTAAACTAGCTCCTGGTGTCACTATATCAACTCTTTTAGATAGTTTAATAGTAGTCATATCACCATTTACTTCATACTCAAAATCTAATTTATTAAGATTAATATAATTATTTAAATCAGACATTTTGCTTTGTTTATATAATTCAACTACATAATCTAGATCATTTTCTAAATGATATTTCTTATATAAAACATTTCCAAAATCTATAATACCTAATAAAAACACAACAAAAATAGGTAGTATTAATACAAATTCAACTAATGCTTGACCCTTTTTGTTCATCTCTATCACATCCTAGTACTATAATAGAATTATACCATATTTAAGTAATTATTCACAATAAAATTTCAAAAAAAAAGATATTAAATATCCTTTTCAATACAAGTACCTTCTCCAGGTTTTTCTCCTTCAACATAATCCTTATCTAAAATTGCGCATGAAGACTTGGTCATAGAATCTTGTAAATAACCACCTAGTAATTTAACAATGCTCACAACAACAATACTAATTACCGCAATAATTAGTAAGTATTCAACTAATGCTTGACCTTTTTTATCCTTCAGCATACACAACCTCCCGATATTATTACTATTAGTTTATACTTTTTTTACCAATTTGTCAAACATTTTCTAATATGATATATTATTAACGGTGGTAGTATGATATTAAATATAAATAACAACAAAATAGAAATTAGAAAGTGTGAAAAATTTTTTCAAAAGTTAAAAGGTTTAATGTTTGTAAAAAAACCTATTCATTTTGGGTTATGTTTTAAAAAATGTAACGCTATTCATACCTTCTTTATGTTTCAAAAAATAGATGTGATTATGACTGATAAGGATAATAACATCATGTATATTTATCGGAATTTAAAACCTTTTAGAGTTATCTTACCTAAAAAAAATGTTTTTTATACTTATGAATTACCTAAAGATATAACAAGATTTTATATGATTAAACAAAAATTAGAATTAACCAAATAATATGAAAAAATTATTATTGACAATCTTTAATAGACATGTTATATTAGCAACATTTGAAGGAGAACAATATGAAAATAATGGTTAATTATGATTTAATGGAAAGAATAAAAGATTCAAATGAAGATTTCAAATTCAGGATAATTCGAAAAAGATTTAAACAAGCAGCATATTATTATCCATTTTGGTTTTTAACATATATAGCTATATCAGGAGGTACCGATAGTTATTTCAAAGGAGCAACTGCTAGTGCCGCAGTATATCTTGGTATAACATTAACTGCTGATCTATTAACAAACCAAATTTTTGGAGATGTTGATAGACAAAAAGCACTAAATGATTTGAGAAAGTTATCTAGGTTATTATCAAATATACATGTAAATACAAGTTCTGAATTATTACAAAAAGCCGAAGAATATCAAAAAAAACATACAATTAAATTAAACGAAAATAAATTACCTTATATATTTCAAGAAAAATACATTATGGTTCCTACATATAATGACGGCAAAATCAAAGATGTTTCTCTTCTTCAAGAACATGTCATCGGAACTAATAAATATGTTCTATCAACTGGTTCACCTTCCAAAGTATATAAACTAGCATTAGCTGGTCATTAAAATATAAAAAAGTATATGAATTCATATACTTTTTTGTTATTTTTATATCTTATTTTCCTTCTTTAACTTTTGCTTGAGCAGCAGCTA
>CAYPGI010000095.1:0-3751 GCA_964410275.1 uncultured Muribaculaceae bacterium
AATGCTAAAATTATTATTAATGGTGAAAGTATTGGGCAAGTTGCTAGTCAAACAATAACAAGTATGAGTGTTATTAATAATGTAACTAATATGCCTGTTATTAGACCAGTAGCGTGTATGGATAAATTAGAAATAATTGATATAGCTAAAAAAATAGGAACTTATGAAACAAGTATTTTGCCTTACGAAGATTGTTGTACAATTTTTTTACCAAAGCATCCGATAATTCATCCCGATTTAGAAAAATGTATTGAATATGAAAAAAACTTTGATTTTGAATTACTAATTGATGAATGTGTAAATAATATTGAAGCAATTAAAATAAACAATTCAAATGAATATAATAATGTTTTGTAAGCCATAAATTACCACTTATAAAAACACTGAATGTACACATTATAGTAGTGTACAGGAGGTGAGAAGAAATGAATAATAGTACATCAAAAAGTAAGTTAACAGTACCTGGAGCAAAACAAGCAATTGATAAAATGAAATGGGAAATAGCAAACGAACTAGGTGTAAATATGGGTCCTGACGCAACTTCAAGAGCTAATGGTTCAGTTGGAGGAGAAATTACTAAGAGATTAGTTAACGCAGGGTTATCACAAATGGGAAGTACTGCAAATTACCAATCAAAATAATATAAAATGGACAGATTACACACTGTCTTTTTTAATAATAAGGGATAAAAAAATAACATCTTAAAAGTAAGATGTTATTTTATTTAACTAAATCATAAATCTATTGATTTCAATTTCAGCATTTTCTATTGAATCAGAACCATGAATTAAATTTTCTCCAGTTGAAAAGGCATAGTCACCTCTAATAGTACCAGGAAGAGCTTCGAACCATTTTGTTGGTCCCATTAATCTTCTCATTCCTTCAACAACACTATCACCTTCTACGATCATTCCTATTACTGGACCTGATGTCATAAATTTGACGATTTCTCCAAAAAAAGGTTTATCGGCAATATGAGCGTAATGTTCTTTTAATATTTCTTCTGTTAAATCAAACATTTTCATAGAAGTAATCTTAAATCCCTTTTTTTCAATTCTACTAATTATTTCTCCTGCTAAACATCTTTTTAAAGCGTCTGGTTTAAGCATAATATATGTTCTTTCCATAATATCCTCCAATCTTTTTTATTATAATATATTTTAATTGTTAAATCAATTAGGTTTTATACATAAAAAAAGACTTTATGAAAAAGTTTTATAATATTTCGTCAACTAAACCATAATCTAATGCCTCTTTGGCACTTAGAAAGTAATCTCTTTCAGTATCTTGCTCAATTACTTTTAGATCTTTCCCGGTATTTTTTGATAACAAGACATTTAATTTTTCCTTAAGTTTTAATATTCTTTCCGCAGCAATTTTAATTTCAGTTGCTTGACCTTGTACACCGCCCAAAGGTTGATGAATCATTATTTCGCTATTTGGTAAACAAAATCTTTTTCCTTTTGTACCACTTGAAAGAAGAAACGCTGACATACTAGCGGCAATTCCGATACAAATAGTTGAAACATTACTTTTAATAAAATTCATTGTATCATATATAGCCATACCTGCGGTTACGATTCCACCAGGAGAATTAATATACAAACTTATATCATCGTTATTTAATGAGTCTAAATATAGTAATTCGGCAACAATGATATTTGCGTTAGCGTCATCTATTTCGCCTGTTAACATAACAATTCTATCCTTTAATAGTCTGGAATATAAATCATAAACTCTCTCATTGTTATTTGTTTTTTCAATTACTGTCGGTATTAACATTATCTTTCACCTCTATATTATAATAAGTCATAAAGTGTAAAATATGTATCAAAATATGTGACAAAATAAATAATATTTGATAGAATGAATATATAGAATAGAGAGGGAATAAGATGGAGAAAATGGTTAAGATTAATTTTAGAGACATCATTACTAAGGAATATCCTGTTGGGACAACCTTAAAAGAGATAAGTAGAGATTTTAAAAAATATTTTAATTATCCTATAATGGTCGCTAAAATGGACAACAATTTATCAAGTTTAAATCGTGCTATTCATAAGCGTCATGATATTGATTTCTATGATCGTAGTAATGTAGTTGGTAATAGTGTTTATGCGAGTAGTCTCCAATTATTGTTAGTTGTCGCAGTAAAAAAGGTTTTTGGCGTAAACACTGACGTTATAATTGAACATTCCATTGACAAAGGTGTTTATTGTGAATTAATAGATGCTGATTTAGATAAAAATACTATTAAACTTGTTGAAGAAAAAATGTATGATTTGGTAAAAGAAAATTTGTTATTCAATAAGGTTAGTGTTTCTAGATTAGATGCTATCAAATATTTTACTAATAAAAAACAATTTGATAAAGTTAATGTTTTAAAATATATTAGTAATAGTTATGTTAACTTATATCGATTAGATGATATATATGATTATTATTTTGGAGAATTAGCAAATAGTACTAAAGATATTGATGATTTTAAACTTACATATATCAAGAATAATGGATTTGTATTATCGAGTCCTACAATATATAATCCAGAATGTACATTGGATTATGTTCACCATAAAAAAGTATTTGAAAACTTTTTAGAATATACTAAATGGGGTAGAATGGTAGGAATTACTACTGCAGCTGATTTAAATGAAATAGTATCTAAAGGTAGATATAACGAAGTTATAAGACTATCAGAAGTGTATTATGAAAATCAATTATCAGAAGTAAGTGATCTTATATTCAAAAATAAAAATAATATTAAGTTTGTTTTAATTGCGGGGCCTTCTTCAAGTGGTAAGACAACAACTTCAAAAAAATTAGAAATCTATTTAACAGCCCGTGGTTTTAAAACACATAGTATTTCAATCGATGATTATTTTTTAGATAGAAAGGATACTCCAAAAGATATTGATGGTGAGTATGACTTTGAATCAATCAGAGCAATTGATATTGATCTATTTAATAAACATTTAGCTAAATTATTAGATGGTGAAAAAGTGCTTGTTCCAAGGTATAACTTTGTTAGTGGAAAAAAGGAGTTTAAAGATAATTACTTACAGATTGGAGACAAGGATGTTGTAATTATTGAGGGCTTGCATGCTTTAAATGATGATCTTACAATGTCAGTTGAAAGAAAAAACAAATATAAGATTTATGTATGTCCACTAACACAATTAAACATAGATCATCATAATCGTGTTCATACGAGTGATACAAGAATACTCCGAAGAATTATTCGCGATAGTAAATTTCGTGGTTATTTTGCTAAAGATACTTTGACAATGTGGAAAAAAATTAGGGAGGGTGAAGAAAAGTATATATTTCCCTATCAAGATGATTGTGATATTGTTATTAATACAGCAATGTTATATGAAATCGGTGTGTTAAAGGTATACGCCGAACCATTGTTGTTCTGTGTGCCAGAGGATGATGAGACATATCCAGAAGCGATTAGGTTAATTAATTTTTTGAGAAATTTTTTACCTATTCCGAGTGATGATGTACCAAAAGAATCCCTTCTAAGGGAATTTATTGGTGGAGGTTGTTTTAATGATTAGAAAGGAAGAAAAAAATGATAAAAGTAGCAATTAATGGTTTTGGAAGAATTGGAAGATTAGTTTTTAGAATAATGGAGGAAGATTCTGATTTTGAGATAGTGGCAATAAATGATTTAACTGATCCAGAACAGTTAGCATATTTATTAAAATATGATAGTAATCATCGAAATTATAGAATAGATGAGATTAGT
>CAYPGI010000096.1:0-3674 GCA_964410275.1 uncultured Muribaculaceae bacterium
AAGTCACTCCTAGAATGATTAGAGTGTATAAAGATGAACTCGAAAAAGCTGGTATTTATATAGATACCATTAGGGGTCCTTATGGTGGATACATTTTAAGTCAAAGTATTGGACTACCGAATCGAACATTTAGTAAAAAAGATATTGAGCTTCTTTTAACAATAACAAAACATATTAATGATAAGAAAACAAGTGATGAACTAGATAATCTTATTAATAAGATTAATGGTATTTATAAGGCAAACAAGAATAACGAGTTAGAATTAAAACTTTCTGGTGATAATTTATTAAAATTTAATTTATTGAATCGGGCTATAAAAGAAAAAAGAAAAGTGAAAATATTATATTATTCATTCAATAAAGGTGATAATGAAAGAATAATTCATCCTTATGATATGTTTTTATATAGTAATGGTTGGGGTGTAGCGTCATATTGTGAATCTAAAAAAGATATAAGACACTTTGAATTAAATAGAATAAAAAAATATGAATTATTAGAAAAAGGTTTTGAATGAGCATATATATTACCTCTTTAAGTGATAATCTTACTTAAGGAGGTATTTTTATGGGAAAGCTAACAGACCAAAATATAAGTATATTAAAGGAAAGAATGATCGATACATTAAAGGTCAGTGATATTAATTTTATTAATAAACAATTAAGAAGCATCAAAGATTCATTAATAATCACAGGAGTTGGTGGATCAGTTGTTGTATGTGAATTTGCTAGAAAAGTTTTAGAAGAAAACAATAATTGTTTGATTAAAATCTTAGATCCAAGAGATTTATTCTATAGTAGTATTTCAGGTTATAAGAATATTTTATCGATTAGTTACAGTGGTAATAATTTTGGAGTTAATTTGTCATTTCAAAATAATTTAAATCAGTATTTATTGACTAATAATAGTAAGAAAAGAAAAAATGTGAATTCAATAGTATACAGTAATAATATTAAAAAAGAAAAAAGTTTTATTTCTATAGCTGCAACATTAATACCAATTACAATATTATTAAATTACTATTTAGAAGATAATATTATTAAATTCATTAATAATACTTTTGGAAGTTTAAAATCTTTAGATTTACCTAATCATAAAAATATAACAATTATTTATGGAAACGAAAGTTCTTCAGCTGCAAAATTCTTAGAATCAACATTTATAGAAGCAGGTATTGCAAATGTGATGTTATGTACAAAATATAATTATTGTCATGGTCAAACGACATTACCTTATCATTTTAAAAAAAATGATATGATACTTTTTAAAAGCAGTGATAGTGAATTAGATCGAGTAATAATAAAAGAGGCACAGAATTTATATGATACAGTCACAATAATTGAAAGTGATAATGAGGATGTTATTTTATCTGATTTTGAGTTTTTAATACAATCAGTATATCTAGTATATGGAATGTCTAAAAAGTATAAGAAAGATTTATCAATAGTAAAATACGCTCCAGCAGTTAAATCTTTATATCATTTTGAAGGGAGTGTATAAATGACTAGAGTAGTTGGAATTGGAAATTTAGTGTGTGATTTATATTATAAAGATGGTGAAATTATAGGTATAAATGGGGGAAAGACATTCGCAAATATTATTTTTAATCTTTCAAATATGAATATTAAAACTAAAATAATAGGTAGTTGTGGAAATGATATTTATGGTTATATTGCTCTTGATTCACTAAAAAGAGTCAATGTTGATATTAGTGATGTACAAATATTAAATAATAAAACAAATTTATTTCATATTAATATAAAGGATAATGGTATTTCTAATAGAAGAATATGTCCTTTATGTCATTCAAGAATGTATTATAATTATTCAATTAAAAATATTAATATTAATGAATACGATATTATAGTAATCGATTCATTGAAATACTTATCAATTATCAATAAGAATATAGTTATGTTAGATATAGGATATTATAATGAATTGAATAAGATGAATGATCAAGAATTAGAATATTTTTTAAACTTTAAATTTGAAATAATAAATATGAATGATAGGGTTTTTAAATACTTGAAGAAGAGATTAAATATTGAAAATGAAATAGAATTATATAAAAAATTTAATACCAATTTATTAATAGTAACAAAAGGAAATAAAGGGGCAAGTTATTATTATAAAAATAATTTTTATCATTTAAAGTTAAATGATAAAAGTAAAGAACTTGATCCAACAGGTGCTGGTGATATGTTTTTTGCTTCAACAATAAACGATTACATAAAAAACAATTTTAATTGTGATGAAAATTTTGTTAATAGGAGTTTTAAAAATGCAACTAATTTAACAAAAGAAGTTGTAAAAGTAATAGGTTCGCGATCTTATTATCAAAAATTATATAGGGTAGAGAAGATAAGAAATGAGTGTGCATGTCATAACTTAAGCATTACTTTTAATTGAGTAATGTTTTATTTTGATATTTAGAGAGGAAATGATATAATAGATTAGATATCTTTTCAAAATAAATTTTATTTAAATAAATATACTTATTATGAAGATAGAAGATTCATATTTATGGTTAGAAGTTTCAGGGAGGAAATATGAAAAAATATAATGTAATTGAATTTGATGACATAAAGGATATGCTAGAGGTTAGAGCCGTTACTCATAGAAATAATATTGCTTTTTATCAAAAAGATAAAAATAAAAATTTTAATACTATTACTTATAGTGAATTAAAAAGAGATGTTGATGCATTAGGGACAGCTCTTTTAGATATGGGATTAAAAGGTAAAAAGATAGCTATCATTGGAAAGAATCGTTATGAGTGGGCTATCTCTTATTTAGCAACCATTTGTGGAGTAGGAGTTGTTGTGCCTCTTGATAAACAACTTTCTGATACCGAAATAAAAAATTGTCTTGATAGAGTAGATGTAGATGCCATAATTTATTCGGAAGAATTCGAAGAAAGATTGAGTAATCTTTCTGAACAATTAAATGTTAAAAACTATATAAGTATGGGTGATAGTAATTTAACAGTTAATAAGTTAATTGAAAAAGGTAAAGAATCAATTGAAAAAGGTAATATGGATTATATAAATGCACCTATTGATAACAAAGAATTAGCAAGTTTGATATTTACTTCAGGAACTACTTCAGCATCAAAAATTGTAATGTTATCTCATAAAAATATTATGGCTAATGTCAAAGCCGGTCAAATGATGGTACATGTTGATGAAAAAGATATTTTCTTTTCTGTGTTACCACTTAATCATACATTAGAATGTACATGTGTTTTAATATATCCTTTAGCGTCTGGTTCTTCTATTGCTTATAATGATAATTTAATGAACCTACAAAGAGATTTAAAGATTATTAAACCTACTACAATGATGGTTGTCCCTAGGGTTGCTGAGACTCTATATGAGAAAATTGTAACTGGAATTGAAAGAAAAAATAAAGTTAATAAAGTTGCTTTAGCAGTCAAATTAACTAATATGTTAGGCAAAAATAAAATGTCTTTGAAAAGAAAAGTATTTAAAGAAATACATAATGAATTTGGCGGTAATTTAAAATTACTTATGATGGGTGGAGCTCCTATCAATTCTAATATATCTGCATACTTTAGAGGTTTAGGTGTTCTAGCTATTCAAGGTTATGGTTTAACTGAATGTGCTCCTTTAGTTACTTTAAATAGTGATACTTTATTTAAAGATGATTCAGC